>NZ_JBSRTQ010000161.1:0-8963 GCF_055129145.1 Albimonas sp.
GCCGCCCGCCTGCGCCGCCGCCTCGCGCCAGGGCGCCCGCTCGTCGGCCGCCCGACACCGCGCCCCAGATCCCGCGCCCCTCCCCGCCCAGCCTGAGACCGTTCCCAAAACCATCTCAGACGCTTACGGGAGAGACCCCCATGTTCCGCACCACCGCCGCCGCGGCCTTCGCCGCCGTCCTCTTCTCCATCGCCCCCGCGCTCGCCGCGGATGTGACGGTGGAGAACGCCTACGCCCGCTCCTCCAACCCCATGGCCGGCGCCGCCTTCTTCGCGCTGCACAACCATGCCGACCAGCCGGCGAAGCTGGTCGAGGTCCGGTCCGACGTCGCCCGCTCGACCGACCTGCATACCAACATCATCGAGGACGGCATCGCCAGGATGCGCCCCGTGGACGCGATCGAGATCCCCGCGCACGGCACGGCCATGCTCCGGCGCGGCGGCGACCATGTGATGATGATGGGTCTGAACGGACCGTGGGAGCAGGGGAAGAGCTTCCCGCTGACCCTGGTCTTCGACGACGGGACCGAGCAGGTGATCGAGGTGCCCATCGACAACGACCGGCAGGACGCCCCGATGGATCACGGCGCGACGGGCGGCGGGGCCATGGACCACGGCAAGGTGGATCCGGGCGCGAAGAAGCACGATCACTGACCCGGCGAAGGCCCCCCGCGCCCGCCGCGGGGGGTCACCCGGCCGGAAGCAGCTCCGCCACCCATTCCGGCACGATCTCGGTGGCCTTGCCGTGGCGGGAGCCGCCGAACCAGGACGCGCCCTCCGACGGCTCCAGGTTCAGCTCCAGCGTGTCGGCCCCCGCGCCCCGCGCCTCGGCCACGAACCCCGCCGCCGGATAGACCGCGCCCGAAGTGCCGATGGACACGAAAAGCCCGCATTGGCCCAGCGCCGCGTAGATCTCCTCCATCCGGTAGGGCATCTCGCCGAACCACACCACGTCCGGGCGCACCCGCCCCCCGCCGCAGGCAGGGCAGGTCGAGGCCGTGGTCATCGTCGCCTCCCCCCAGATCCACCGATGCCCGCACCCGTCGCAGAGCGCCTTGGCGAATTCCCCGTGGATATGGATGAGGTCGGCCGGATCGGCGCCGGCCAGCGCCCCCGCCCGCTCATGCAGATCGTCGACGTTCTGCGTCACGATCAACACCTCGCCCGGCCGCGCCGCCTGCAGCCGGGCCAGCGCATGATGGGCGGCGTTGGGCTCCGCCGCCCGCGCATTCGCCCGGCGCGCGTTATAGAATTCCAGCACCATCTCGGGGTCGCGGGCGAACGCCTCCGGCGTCGCCACGTCCTCCAGCCGCACCTTCGTCCACAGCCCGCCCAGGTCGCGGAACGTGCCCAGCCCGCTTTCCGCCGACACGCCCGCCCCGGTCAGGATCACGATCTCGGGTCCCGTCATCTTCGCCTCCGCCCCGGTTGCGCCCCTGCGGCGCAGGCCCGAACATGGCACGTCCCGCCTCTCCGCCCAACCCGGAGGCCCCGGCGCCGACGCAGGGTTCGAGCGGGGGCCGGACATGCTGGACGCCGCCGCGGCTGAACGAACCGCACGCGCGGGGTCTCAGGCGTCGAGGTCTCAGGCGTCGGGGCCGGCGTCAGGCGACATCATCTCGTTGGCCGCGATGGCGTAGAGCAGGCGCCAGTCGGCCTCCAGCTCGGCCGAGAACGACCCGTTCAGATGCAGGCGCATGGTCTCGATCAGCGCCTCCTCCATCGGACCGAAATGGCGGGGCTGGACGCCATAGGCGGCATGACCGCGGCCCAGCGCCCGGATATGCGCGTTCAGCCGCGCCGGATCCTCGCAGGACTCGACCAGCACCCCCAGCATCGCGATGAACTTGCGCCCCTGCCCGGCGAGGTCGGAGTCGCGGAACAGCGTCCGCACCTCCGGGGCCCGTTCGAACAGGGTCAGGTAGAAGTCGATCGAGGCGTCGGGGCTTTCGAGCCGCAGGGTCGAGAGCACGGCGCGCATCCGCACGAGACTTGAGGAATCGAGCAGCATGGCGCGGGCTCCGGCCGGCAATTGGCACGCATGATCGCGCAGCGGATCGGGGCTGGGGACCGAGCTGCGCGCGACCATGTTCGACGCAGCGTAAACCAGTCCTCGATCAGGATCAATTGCCGAACGCTACGTCAGTCCAGCTCGGTCAGCAGCGCGCGCAGGTCCAGTCTCGTGTTGTTCATCGCCAGCGACCCGTCAGGGGCGCGCGGCCATTCCGCCTCGGGCCGGTCGCGGCAGAGCTCCACGCCGTTGCCCTCCGGGTCGGTCAGGTAGATCGCCTCGCTCACCCCGTGATCCGCGGCGCCGTCCAGCGGGACCTTGGCCGCGATCAGCCGGGCCAGCGCGTCGGCCAGATCCCGTCGCGTCGGATAGAGGATCGCCAGATGGTAAAGCCCGGTGGTCCCCGGCGGCGGCGGCTGGCCCCCGGCGCTTTCCCAGGTGTTGAAGCCGATATGATGGTGATAGCCCCCCGCCGCGACGAAGGCCGCCTGCGCGCCGTAGGCCTGAGTCTGCTCGAAGCCGAGCACGCCGCAATAGAAGCCCAGCATCCGCTCCAGCGACGCGACCTTCAGGTGAACATGCCCGATGCGGGTTCCCGCGGCGACGGGGACGTTCGGGATGGGGCGGGCGGCGGACATGGCGGCTCCTGCAAGAACGGGGGGCGCGAGGGAACGCGCCGACATCGGTCGCGTCCCCAGGATCGCTTCCCGCGCCCCCGGAAACAAGCGGCGCGGCGCGCACGGTCCATCCACGGACGGGAGACTATCCTCCCCGCCCCCCCCGATCTCAACCGGCTGCGACGTCCGCGGTTTCGTCCCAGCCCACGAAGTTCGCCACCTCGTCCACCGGCCGACGGGTCGAGACCACGTCGTTCGCCGCGAAATCCCGGTTGGGCCAGCCCATCGCCACGCAGGTCATGATCAGCTGATCGGCGGGGATCCGCGCATGTTCGCGCACCACCGGCGACTGCATGATGCCCTGGCCGTTGATCACGCAGCCCAGCCCCCGCGACCACGCCGCCAGCACCAGCCCGTAGGTGATCGCACCCAGGTCGAAATGCGCGATGGCGTCGCCGCCCTCGCCCAGCTCCCGGTCGAAGCAGATCACGATCGACACCGGCGCATCGAACTGCCGGAAGCCGCGCATCACCCAGTCCTGCCGCCGCTCGGCGTCGGTCCGCTCGATCCCCATCGCGGCGAAAAGCTGCTTGGCGATGCCGACCTGACGGTCGCGATGCACGCCCTCGTATTTGCCATGGGTCGGGATTTCCCGGCTCGGCTTCACGCCGGCGAGGTTGCGCTCGGAATTGCCCTGCCGGATCCGGTCCAGCGGCGCGCCCGTCACCACATGCAGATGCCAGGGCTGGGTGTTCATCGAGGACGGAGCCCGCGTCGCCAGCCCGATCACCTCTTCGACCAGCGCGCGCGGCACTGGCTTGTCGAGGAACCCGCGGATGCTGCGCCGGCCGTTCACCGCTTCGTCGAGGTCCATGCGTCTCTCCCAATGCTTCACGCCGTCTCGCCGCGGCTGCCAGGTCAACATACCCGCGCGGATGCCCCCGGTCGAGACGCCACCCGCGCCGCATTCCCTCTCCGAGCCGCCGGCGCCATGCTGACCGCGCCCAACCCGGAGGCCGCCATGCCCGTCACCCTCGCGCCCCTCGCCCCCGAAAGCGCGCTGCACCGGCTGATCCGCCCCGGCGACTTCCTGGATTGCTACGCAACCCGCCCGGCCCCCGCCTTCGACGCCCAGCCCATCGAGGCCATCGCCGCCGCGCTCTTCGCCGACATGCCGGCCTGGGCCCGGACCCTGATGCGGATCCGCGACGCCGCCGTCGCCCCCCTCGGCCTCAAGACCACCCGCGATCTCGCCGACCGCGCCGTCGCCGACCGCATCGGCATCTTCCCCCTGATCTCGCTCACCAAGGCCGAGGCCGTGCTTGGCGCCGACGACCGCCATCTGAGTTTCCGCGTGTCGGTGATGCGTCCCGCGGCGGCGCCCGAGACCGTCCGGCTCGCCACCTGGGTCCGCCGCCGCAACACGCTCGGGCGCGTCTATCTCGCCACGATCCTGCCCTTCCACCGGCTGATCGTGCGGGCCTCGCTCGCGCGTCTCTCGGACCCCGCTTGACGCGCCGCACCGCCGGCCTCAAAAGCCTGTCCATGACCGAGCTTTCCAGAATCCGCAACTTCTCGATCGTGGCCCATATCGACCACGGCAAATCCACCCTCGCCGACCGGCTGATCCAGATCACCGGCGGGCTGACGGACCGTGAGATGAAGGAGCAGGTCCTCGACTCCATGGACCTGGAGCGGGAGCGCGGCATCACCATCAAGGCGCAGACCGTCCGCCTGAACTACAAGGCCAAGGACGGGCTCGACTACATCCTCAACCTCATCGACACCCCCGGCCATGTCGACTTCGCCTATGAGGTCTCCCGGTCGATGCGCGCGGTCGAGGGCTCGCTCCTCGTCGTCGACGCCTCCCAGGGGGTCGAGGCGCAGACGCTCGCCAACGTCTACCAGGCGATGGAGGCGAACCACGAGATCGTCCCCGTCCTCAACAAGATCGACCTCCCCGCCGCCGAGCCGGACCGGGTGAAGGAGCAGATCGAGGACGTGATCGGCATCGACGCCGAACATGCGGTGATGATCTCCGCGAAATCCGGCCTCGGCATTTCCGACGTGCTGGAAGCCATCGTCACCCGCCTCCCCGCCCCCACCGGCGACCGCGACGCGCCGCTCAAGGCGATGCTGGTCGATTCGTGGTACGACGCCTATCTCGGCGTCATCGTGCTGGTCCGCATCCGCGACGGCGTCCTGCGCAAGAACGACAAGATCCGCATGATGTCGACCAAGGCCGACTATCAGGTCGACACGCTCGGCATCTTCGCCCCCACGCGGCGCGAAGTCGACGAACTGGGCCCGGGCGAGATCGGCTTTCTCACCGCCTCGATCAAGCAGGTCCGCGACACCCGCGTCGGCGACACCATCACCCACGAACGCAAACCCTGCGCCGAGATGCTGCCCGGCTTCAAACCCTCGATCCCCGTGGTCTTCTGCGGGATGTTCCCGGTCGACGCCGCGGACTTCGAAGACATGCGCGACGCCATCGAGAAACTGTCGCTCAACGACGCCTCGTTCTCGTCGGAGATGGAGACCTCCGCGGCGCTGGGCTTCGGCTTCCGCTGCGGCTTCCTCGGCCTCCTGCATCTCGAGGTCATCCGCGACCGGCTCGAGCGTGAATACGACATCGACCTGATCACCACGGCCCCTTCGGTGGTCTACAAGCTGGTGATGCGCGACGGCGAGGTGAAGGAGATGCACAACCCCGCCGACATGCCCGACCCGACCCATATCGAGGAGATCCAGGAGCCCTGGATCAAGGCCACCGTCCTCGTCCCCGACGAATATCTCGGCGCCGTGCTGAAGCTCTGCGAGGACCGCCGCGGCCAGCAGCGCGACCTGACCTATGCCGGCACGCGGGCGATGGTGGTCTACGACCTGCCGCTCAACGAGGTGGTGTTCGATTTTTATGACCGTCTGAAGAGCGTCACCAAGGGCTACGCCTCCTTCGACTACCAGATCGAGGGCTATCGGGCCGAGAACCTGGTGAAGATGTCGATCCTGGTGAATGACGAGCCGGTGGACGCGCTGGCCACCATCGTCCACCGCGACCGGGCCGAGATGCGCGGCCGTGCGATGGTCGAGAAGCTCAAGGATCTGATCCCCCCCCACATGTTCAAGGTCCCCGTCCAGGCCGCGATCGGCGGGCGCGTGATCGCGCGCGAGACGATCCGGGCGATGCGCAAGGACGTGACGGCGAAATGCTACGGCGGCGACGCGACCCGCAAGCGGAAGCTTTTGGACAAGCAGAAGGCCGGCAAGAAGAAGATGCGCCAGTTCGGGAAGGTCGAGATCCCGCAGGAGGCGTTTATCAATGCGCTGAAGATGGATGGGTGAATGATTGGACGATTTTCAAAAATATATTGAGTCATTCTCCGACAACCTACGAAATTACGATAAGTTATTACCCTTGGGTTTCGTAAAAATCGAGCAGACTTTCCAAGAAATCACACAAACCCTGAAGGAGCCGAAATCCCTTCAGGAAGTAATGATGTTTTTTACGTGCTACAGTGCTTTGAGGGCATCGTATTCACTGATTTCGGGTGGCGCTTATGTAAATGTTGCCCCAGTTTTGCGACAGGCGCACGAAGCAGCACTTTATGCATTTCTGTTTAATATGAATCCTGAATTCATAGAGCATTGGAAAAACAAACGCACGGATAAAAAAGCACAGAGCATCATGCGCTATGAAGCCCGGCGGACAGCACTAAAAAAGCTTAAATTAACGAATGCAAGATTAGAATCTCAGGTCAATTCCACTTATAAAGTATTGCTAGATTTAGGCGCGCACCCAAATGCGCTTGGCACAGAAATTGCCTCGACACGCTCTCCTGGCGAAAATGGTATGGGAACTTACAAATTTTCTTTTCTAGGAAGTCAAAAGAATCGCGAACTTTACCTGTTGTGGCTCTGCTTTACTGGCGTTGACGCGCTAGGGCTGTTTAAATACGTTTTTCCAAAAATCGCATTGGAAGTGTCACTTGATGAAAAAATTCTTCAAATTAAACAGCATAATTTTAACTATGGTAAATATGTAGAGAATTCTCGACCGAGCCCGTAGAGCGGGTACAAACCCGCCTTCCTCCACCGCCACCCGCACCAACGGCGGGTTCGCACCCGCCCTACTCTCCGACCCGCCCGAGCGGCGCTTTCGACGTCGCCTCGCGCCCCCACCGGCCCGCATCCCGCCGATACGACGACCACGGCCAATCCTCCGGCCGGGCGACATATCCGTGCTTCACCGGGTTGAACCAGCAATACCCGACATGCGCCGCGCAATCGGCCTCGTCGCGCAAAAGATGCTCCCAGAACCGCCGCTGCCACACCCCGCGCTCGCCCTTCCGCGCCCGGCCGCTCCCCACCACCTCCGGCAACCGCCGCGTGAACCCCGCCTTGATCCCCCGCCACCGCCCCGAGAAATCCGCGTCCCCCGCCGGCAGCCTCCACACCGCGTGAAGGTGGTCGGGCAAGACCACCATCGCCTCGATCCGGAACGGCTGCGCCGCCATCGTCTCCCGCAACGAGCAGCGCAGCGCCCCGATCTCCCGCACCAGCAGGTCCGACCCCCGGTCGCTCAACGTCACGGTGAAGAAGTAACGGGCCCCAGGCGCCCGCCTCCGGCGATAGTTCGGCATCGTCAAAAGATGAATCGAAACGGTTAAGAAAGCGTAGGGCGGGTGCGAACCCGCCGCGCCCCCGCCAATCCCCGACCGAAATGCTTGGCATACGCGCGGTGCACGCCCGGTGCACGCATGTCACCCCCCCTCCTGGCGCGCCGGTCGCTCCACCAGACGGAATGCCATTCCGCAAATTCCGCGCTACATCACGAAAAATCGTGGCAGACTTCACGATCCGTTTTTCACTCAACCGGAGGGCTCGCGCATGGCTGCGACCGGATCGCGAAAGCTGTCGCTCACCGCCAAGGTGATGATCGCCATGGTGCTCGGCCTCGCCGTCGGCTTGATCTTCAACGCCATCGGCTCGCCGTTCATCAACGAGCACATCGTCGGCGGGCTCTTCGCCATGCTCGGCAAGATGTTCGTCAACGCGCTGAAAATGCTCGTGGTTCCGTTGGTGGTGTTCTCGCTGATCTGCGGCGTCGCGGGGATCGGCGACATCCGCGTGCTGGGGCGGGTCGGGGGGCGGTCCTTCGCGCTCTACATGCTGACCACCGCCACCGCCATCGCGGTCGCCATCGTGCTGGCGCTGATCGTGGCGCCCGGCAAGGGCTTCGACATGACCGGGGTCGACGTCTCCGGCATCTCCGCCAAGGCGGCCCCGTCGGTCTGGGACGTGTTCGCCAACGTCGTCCCCACCAACCCCATCGCCTCGCTGGCCTCGGGCGACATGCTGCAGATCATCTTCTACGTGATCGTGGTCGGCGTCGCCGCCCTGATGCTGGGCGAGAAGTCGAAGGGCTTCATCGCCGGCTGCGAATACATGAACGAATTGATGATGAAAGTCGTCGAGATCGTCATGGCCTTCGCCCCTATCGGCGTGTTCTGCCTGATCGCCAAAGTGTTCGCCGAGCAGGGCATCGGCCTGTTCATTCCGGTTCTGGCCTATGTCGGCACGCTGACCGCGGCCCTGCTGCTGCATCTCTTCGTGACGCTGATGCTGTTCCTGAAGGTGTTCTCCGGGCTCGACCCCTTCGCGTTCATGCGCAAGATCCGGCCGGCGCAGATCTTCGCCTTCTCCACCGCCTCGTCCAACGCCACCATCCCGGTCACCTATCGCTGCGTGACCGAGCGGATGGGGATCGACACCTCGGTCGCCTCGTTCACCGTGCCGTTCGGCGCGACGATCAACATGGACGGCACCGCGATCATGCAGGGCGTGGCCACGGTGTTCCTGGCCAATGTCTACGGGATCGACCTCGGGATCGGCGGCTATCTGACGGTGATCGCGATGGCGGTTCTGGCCTCCATCGGCACCGCGGGCGTGCCCGGGGTGGGGCTGGTGATGCTGACCATGGTGCTGGGTCAGGTCGGGCTGCCGATCGAGGGCATCGCCCTGATCCTCGGCGTCGACCGGCTGATGGACATGATCCGGACGGCCGTGAACATCACCGGCGACGCGGTGGTCACCGCCATCGTCGCGAACGGAGAGCGGAAGATCGACATGGCGGTCTATGGCGATCCGGAGGCCGGCACGGTCTCCGACGGGCTGAACATCGACCCGGCGGCCGAGGCCGAGCTCGCCACCTACGCCAAGCCGCATCCGGGCGAGTAAGCCGCGGAGATATCAAGGAAAAGGGGCCCGCGGGCCCCTTTTCTCATGCGCCGACGCTCAGCCGGTATAGACCGGGTCGCGTTTTTCCAGGAACGC
>NZ_JBSRTQ010000162.1:0-8979 GCF_055129145.1 Albimonas sp.
GCTTGGCCCGGCGTCGTGGCGGTCATGCGATCTTTCCCTTGCTCCGCGCCTCGGCTAGAACGCCGGGCGTGCCGGGAGCGGCGTCGGACGACGGTTCGCGCAGGCTCGAACCCGGTCCGCGCATCTCGTTCGGGGGTCACCATGTCCGCAGAACCCGCCGTCACGCAAGCCCTCGCCGCCGAACACGGGCTTACCGCTGACGAATACGTCCGCCTGCTGGACCTGATCGGTCGGGAGCCCACTTACACCGAGCTCGGCATCGTCTCGGCGATGTGGAACGAGCATTGCTCCTACAAGTCCTCCAAGAAGTGGCTGCGCACCCTGCCCACCGAGGGCCCCCAGGTGATCTGCGGCCCCGGCGAGAACGCGGGCGTGGTCGACATCGGCGACGGGCTCGCCGTGGTCTTCAAGATGGAGAGCCACAACCACCCCAGCTTCATCGAGCCGTTCCAGGGCGCCGCCACCGGCGTCGGCGGCATCCTGCGCGACGTGTTCACCATGGGCGCGCGCCCGATGGCCGCGATGAACGCGCTCAGCTTCGGCCGGCCCGAGGCCGCCAACACCCGCCGCCTTCTCGCCGGCGCGGTGGCGGGCATCGGCGGCTATGGCAACTGCTTCGGCGTGCCCACGATCGGGGGCGAGCTGCGCTTCCACGCGGGCTATGACGGCAACTGCCTGGTCAACGCCTTCGCCGCGGGCATCGCGAAAGCCGACGGCATCTTCTATTCCGCCGCCTCGGGCGTCGGCATGCCGGTGGTCTATCTCGGCGCCAAGACCGGGCGCGACGGGGTCGGCGGCGCCACCATGGCCTCCGCCGAATTCGGCGAGGGCACGGAAGAGAAACGCCCCACCGTCCAGGTCGGCGACCCCTTCACCGAAAAGCGCCTGATGGAAGCCTGCCTCGAGCTGATGGGCTCGGGCGCCGTGATCTCCATCCAGGACATGGGCGCCGCGGGGCTCACCTGCTCGGCGGTGGAGATGGGCGACAAGGGGGGCCTCGGGATCGAGCTTGACCTCGACGCCGTCCCCCAGCGCGAAACCGGCATGATCGCCTATGAGATGATGCTGTCGGAAAGCCAGGAGCGGATGCTCATGGTCCTCCTCCCCGAAAAGGAGGCCGAGGCCCGCGCCATCTTCGACAAATGGGATCTCGACTTCGCCATCGTGGGAAAAACCATCGCCGAGGACCGGTTCCTCGTGGTCCACAAGGGCGAGGTGAAGGCCGACCTGCCGCTCGCCGCCCTGTCGGGCTCCGCCCCCGAATACGACCGCCCGTGGGAGCCGACGCCAGCCTCGCCGAAGGTCACCGACATGCCGGTCTGCGAGGATGCGGCCGTCGACCTGCTGGCGCTGATCGGGCGGCCCAACTTCTGCTCGCGCGCCTGGGTGTGGGAGCAGTATGACCACACCGTCGGGGCCGACACCGCGGTCGGCCCGGGCTCCGACGCCGCCGTGGTGCGGGTGCATGGCACCCACCGGGCGCTGGCCTTCGCGTCCGACGTGACCCCGCGCTACTGCTTCGCCGACCCGGTGGAGGGCGGCAAGCAGGCGGTGGCCGAATGCTATCGCAACCTCTGCGCCACCGGCGCGAAGCCGCTGGCGACGACCGACAATCTCAATTTCGGCAACCCCGAAAAGCCCCGGATCATGGGCCAGCTGGTCGGCTGCCTGCAGGGCATCGGCGAGGCCTGCCTCGCGCTCGACATGCCGATCGTGTCGGGCAATGTCAGCCTCTACAACGAGACCGACGGCGCCGCGATCCCGCCCACCCCGACCATCGCCGCGGTGGGGCTGCTCGAAAGCCTGGACGACCGCATTCCCGTCGGCGGCCGCCGGGGCGACGTGCTGGTGATGCTGGGCGCGACGGAGGGGTGGCTGGACCGCTCCGCCTGGCTCGCGGAACTGCACGGACGCGAGGAAGGGCCGCCGCCCCCCGTGGATCTGGTCGCCGAGCGTCGGGCCGGAGAGCTGGTGCGCCATCTCAAGGCCCGCGGCATGCTCAACGCCGCCCATGACCTGTCGGATGGCGGCATGGCGGTGGCGGCGGCGGAGATGGCGCTGGCCTCCCGCTGCGGGGCGACGCTTGCGGGGCCCCGCGACGGGCTCTCCCGCGCCGCCTGGTTCTTCGGCGAGGATCAGGGCCGCTACCTGATCGCCTGCCCGCCCTCCGCCGCGCTCGACGTGCTGGAGGCTTCGACCGAGGCCGGCGTCCCCGCCCGCCAGATCGGCACGCTGGAGGGCGAGGCGGTGACGCTCGGCGGCGCCTTCGTGCCCGTGGCCGCGCTGCGCGACGCCCATGCCACGGGCCTCGCCCGGATGATGGGAGAGGCCTGAGCGCCCCCCTTCCGCACCCCCTCGGGGGTGCGGACGCTGCGCGGTTCACCCCCTGCGGGGTGCGGAAACAACGCGGGCGCCTGCGCGCATTCCTTCCCGCCGCTCTCTTGCAGGCGACGATCCGGCGTTTTACGTGTTAGCTTCACGCGCGAGACCAAGTGGAGCCTACGCCCATGCCGATGGAATCGACCGAAATCGAACGCCTGATCCTGGACGCCTTTCCGGGCGCCTCGGTGGAGATCACCGATCTGGCGGGCGATGGCGATCACTTTGCGGCGACCGTGGTGGCGGATGCGTTCCGCGGCCTCAACCGGGTGCAGCAGCAGCGCGCGGTCTACGCCGCTCTGAAGGGGCGCATGGGGGGGGAGCTGCATGCGCTGGCGCTCACCACCCGCGCGCCCGTCGACTGATCCCCGAGCCCGAACCGCAAGACCGCACCACGAACTCGACCCCAAAGCGCGCACCATTCGCCCAAAGCCCCAGGAGGACGCCATGTCCCAGGTCGCGAACGAAACCAACCCCGCCCACGCCACGATCAAGTCCGAGATCACCTCCAACGACGTGGTGCTGTTCATGAAAGGCACCAAGTCGATGCCCCAGTGCGGGTTCTCGTCCCGCGTCGCCGGGGTGCTCAACTACATGGCCGTCGAGTTCAAGGACGTGAACGTCCTCGCCGATGAGGCCGTCCGCCAGGGGATCAAGGATTTCTCCGACTGGCCGACCATCCCGCAGCTCTACGTCAAGGGCGAGTTCGTCGGCGGTTGCGACATCATCACCGAGATGATGCTGTCGGGCGAGCTCGACACGTTGTTCGACGCCTCCGGCATCGCCTACGACAAGGCCGCCGCCGAGAAGATCCGCGAAGCCAACGGCTGAGGCCGGCGCGCCGCGCAGGACAGAAGACCGGCCCCGCGGGGCCGGTCTTCGCCGTTCAGGCGGCGGAGCGCGCCGCTTCGACCGGGGCGCCCTCGCCCTCCGCCTTCTCCTGCCGGCGCACCCAGAGGGCGGCGGCCATCGAGATCAGCGCGCAGCCCAGCATCAGCCCGATCAGCGGCTCGGCCCGCGGATGCAGGGTCAGGAGCGCGCCGGACGCCGTGCTCAGCACCGCTCCCATGCCCACGTTCAGCGCGCCTGACAGTCCCGCCGCGGACCCCGCCAGCTTGGGATGCGCCGACACCGCCCCCGCCGACGCGCTGGGCGACGACAGCCCGTTGCCGAGCCCGAGGCAGAGCGTGGCGCCGAAGACCGTCACCAGGCTCGGCGGCGTGGCGACGACCAGCGCCAGACCGAGCGCCAGCCCGACGCAGGCCACCGCCCGCCCGATCACCATCATCCGCCCCAGCGGAACCCGCCGGGCGAAGCGTCCCGACAGAAAACTGCCGAAGGCGAAGCCGCCGGTGATGGTGCCGAGGCAAAACCCCAGCTGCGCCGGACTCAGCGCCAGCACCGAGCCCGCGACCAGCGGCGCGCCGGCGAGGAAGGCGTAGAACGCGCCCACCGAGAACGACAGGCACAGCGCGCAGCCCCAGAAGCGGCGGTTGCGGAACAGCTCGCCATAGTTGCGGAACTGCTGGGCGAAGGTGGCGGCGCGGACCGGGAAGGTCTCGGGCAGGCGCATCAGGCACCACAGGAACAGGCCCGCGCCGAACAGCGAATAGACCAGAAAATTCGCCCGCCATCCGAACGCCTGGTCGAGCAGCCCGCCGATCATCGGCCCCGCCATCGGCCCGATCGCCATCGCCATCAGCACGTAGCCGATGAGGCTCGCCGCCTCGCGGGGCGCATGGGTGTCGCGGATCATCGCGGGCGAGAGGGCGGCCCCGGCGATCATCGTGCCCTGCAGCAGCCGGAACCCGAGGAAGGCGTCGAAATCCGGCGATAGCAAGCAGCCTACGGAGGCGAGCGCGTAGATGGCGAGGCTGGCGAGCGCGTTGCTGACCCCGAACCCCGCCGCCATGCTGCCGAGCGACGGCAGGAACATGTTCAGCGTCAGCGCCGAGGCGGCGGTGAGCATGACCAGCGTGACCAGCTGGGGCCGCGCGGGCGCGGGAGCGGCGTCGGGGAACTCTGTCATCGTCGAGGGGTCCGGCTGGGGAAGAGGGCGCGCCGCCGGGGCGGGAGACGCGGCTGCGTCCCGTCCCCGAACATGGAGCGGACCCTACCTGCGGCAATGGCACGGGGCGTGGCGGCGTGGAGGGTGCGCCCGAAGCGACCTCGGCGAGGAAGCGCAGGGCGATTACGGAGGCGGTCCGAAACGCAGCCGGCCCGCGCCAGAGGCGCGGGCCGGCGGATGACGACGGTCGGCTCGGGCGCGCCCGCCGTGATCAGGCCAGCCCCGATCAGACGAACTTGCCGTGGCAGTGCTTGTACTTGGCGCCCGAGCCGCAGGGGCAAAGCTCGTTGCGGCCGACCTGGCCCCAGGTATCGGGGTCCGCCGGGTCGACGCCGGCCCGCGCCGGAGCCCCCGCCCCTTCCAGCGCCGGCTGGGTCGCGGCCGGCTCCACCGGCCGCGCCTGCGCCGCGGCGGCGGCCTGCTCCAGCATCCGACGCTCGGCCTCCTGGCGGGCGGCCTGCTCCTCCTGGCTCACCACCTGCACGTAAGACAGCTGGCGGGTCACGTCGCGGCGCAGGCGGCCCAGCAGGGCCTGGAACAGCTCGAACGCCTCGGACTTGTATTCGTTGAGCGGATCGCGCTGCGCATAGCCGCGGAAGCCGATGACCGAGCGCAGATGCTCCAGCGTCACCAGATGCTCGCGCCAATGGTGGTCGATGGTCTGCAGCAGCACCGATTTCTCGATCTGGCGCAGCACGTCGGGGCCGAAGGCGGCGGCCTTCTGGGCCATCTGCTCATCGGCGAGCTTGTGGAGCCGCTCGCGGATCTGCTCGTCGTCCACGCCCTCCTCGGCCGCCCAGGCGATGACCGGGGCTTCCTTGCCGAAGTTCTCCAGGATCTTGGCGTAGAGCCCTTCGGCGTCCCACTGGTCGGCATAGGCTTTCGGCGGGATATGCTCGGCCACCAGGTCGTCGACCAGCTCGTGGCGCATGTCGCGCACGGTCTCGGCGACGTCGCGGACCTCCATGATCTCCCGGCGCTGGCCGAAGATGGCCTTGCGCTGGTCGTTCATCACGTCGTCGAATTTCAGCAGGTTCTTGCGGATGTCGAAGTTGCGCGCCTCGACCTTGCCCTGCGCCTTCTCGATGGCCTTGTTGACCCAGGGGTGGACGATGGACTCGCCCTCCTGCAGGCCCAGCGTCTTCAGCATCTTGTCCATGCGCTCGGACCCGAAGATCCGCATCAGGTCGTCGTCGAGCGCGAGGTAGAACGAGGACCGGCCCGGGTCGCCCTGACGGCCCGAGCGGCCGCGCAGCTGGTTGTCGATCCGCCGCGACTCGTGCCGCTCGGTGCCGATCACCCAGAGGCCCCCGGCTTCCAGCGCGCGGGCCTGGTCGGCCTTGGCGATGGGCGTCAGCTCTTCGATGATCGCCTGCAGACCTTCGTCGTCGGTCACGCCGCGCTCGGTCGCGATCTCGCGCGCCATCATGTCGACATTGCCGCCGAGCTGGATGTCGGTGCCGCGCCCGGCCATGTTGGTGGCGATGGTCACCGCGCCGGGCTTGCCGGCCTTGGCGACGATATAGGCCTCCTGCTCATGGTGGCGGGCGTTGAGCACGGCATGGGGGATGCCCTTGCCGGCGCGGCCGAGCTGCTCGAGATAGTCGGCGGTCGCCTCGAGGTATTCCTTGCGCTCCTGCTCCTTCTTCTTGCAGGCGGCGGCGAAGCCCCGCAGGACCTCGGCGGTTTTCGCCAGCGCGCTCGGCGTGCCCAGCAGGGCGGAAAGCTGCTCGGATTTTTCGATCGACGTGGTGCCGACCAGCGCGGGCTGACCGCGGCGGTTGGCATCGGCGATGGCCTCGATCAGCGCGATGGATTTCTCGGCGCCCGAGCGGAACACCTGGTCGTCCTCGTCCAGACGCGCCAGCGGCTTGTTGGTCGGGACCTCCACCACCTGCAGGCCGTAGATCGACTCGAACTCCTCGGCCTCGGTCAGCGCGGTGCCGGTCATGCCGGCGAGCTTGCCGTAGAGCCGGAACAGATTCTGGAAGGTGATCGAGGCGAGCGTGACGTTCTCCGGCTGGATCGCCACGTCCTCCTTCGCCTCCAGCGCCTGATGCAGCCCGTCGCCGAAGCGGCGGCCCTCCATCATGCGGCCGGTGAACTCGTCGACGATGATCACCTTGCCGCCGCGGGTGATGTAGTGCTGGTCCTTCTTGAACAGCTTGTGCGCGCGCAGGGCCTGGTTGACGTGGTGGACGATGGACACGTTCTCGGCGTCGTAGAGCGAGGTTTCCCCGTCCAGCAGGCCGGCGGCGGCGAGCCGCTGCTCGATGAACTCGTTGCCGACTTCGGTCAGCGAGGCGGAGCGCTGCTTTTCGTCGACCTCGAAATGCTCGGGCAGGAGCGAGGGCATCACGGCGTCGACGGCGCGGTAGGTGTCGGCGCTGTCCTCGGCCGGGCCGGAGATGATCAGCGGCGTTCGGGCCTCGTCGACCAGGATCGAGTCGACCTCGTCGACGATGGCGAAGGCATGGCCGCGCTGGGTCATGTCCTCCAGCCGGAACTTCATGTTGTCGCGCAGATAGTCGAAGCCGAGCTCGTTGTTGGTGGCGTAGGTGATGTCGCAGGCGTAGGCGGCGCGTCGGGACGTGTCGTCCATGCCGGGCGTGATCACGCCGGTGGTCAGGCCGAGAAAGCCGTAGACCTTGGACATCCAGTCGGCGTCGCGGCGGGCGAGGTAGTCGTTGACGGTGACGACATGCACGCCCTTGCCCGCGAGCGCGTTGAGATAGGCGGGCAGCGTGGCGACGAGGGTCTTGCCTTCGCCGGTCTTCATCTCGGCGATGCGGCCTTCATGCAGGACCATGCCGCCGACAAGCTGCACGTCGAAGGGCCGCATGCCGAGCGCGCGCTTCGCGCCTTCGCGGGCCACGGCGAAGGCCTCGGGCAGCAGCGCGTCGAGGCTCTCGCCCGCCGCGTGACGATCCTTGAACGCCTGGGTCTTGGCCCGAAGCGCATCGTCGGACAGCGCCGAGATCTCGGGCTCCAGCGCGTTGATCGCGCCGATCCTGCCCATCAGCGTCTTGACCTTGCGGTCGTTGGCGGTCCCGAAGACCTTCTTAGCGACGGCGCCCAATCCAAGCATGTTCTGCCGGCATCCCTGCTCTGGCGGTCCGGCCGGGGCTTTCGCGCCCCGAACGTCCGCGTCAATTCGCGTCCCGGTCGCCCGGCGCATCGGCGGCCTGCATCATGGCGCGCGCCGCACGATCGCCCCGGCCGAGGCCGCGGGATAAACGAGGCGACGCCCCCCGACGCGAGCCGGACGGCGGCGATCAACTCCGCGCGACCCGGAAGCCGCGAAGCGCGGCGCTGTCCGGGGGGCGCTTGCCCGGCCCGCGCGCACGCGCTAGATGGAGGCCGGATCGCGCCGAGACGGCCCTTCCCGGGCCGCGAGACAGTTAGGCAGCGGTCGCCCGCATGTCAACGCGCCCGCCTGTCCCGCCCCCTATCGGCGGGGTGGGGGACACGGGTCTCGCTGCGGGCCTGCAACAGGCCAAAGCGCTCAGGCCAGCGCCAGCCGATCCGGATCACAACGAGGAGAGCTTCATGCCCCGTCCCGCCCCGCGCCGCGCCGCGGTCCCGGCCGTCGTCGCCGCCATCCTGGCGCTCGCGCCCTTCGCCGTCGCGGCGCAGACCGCGGCCCAGGCCCCGGCGCAGTCGCCCGCGCAGAGCGAAGCGCCCGCGGAAGCCATCGCGCCGGACGCCAAGATCTCCGACGTGGTGGCGACCGTCGACGGTCACGAGATCACGCTCGGCCAGATCATCCTGATGCGGGCCAACCTGCCCGATCAGTATCAGCAGATCC
Source organism: Albimonas sp. (assembly GCF_055129145.1). Classification (NCBI taxonomy): domain Bacteria; kingdom Pseudomonadati; phylum Pseudomonadota; class Alphaproteobacteria; order Rhodobacterales; family Paracoccaceae; genus Albimonas; species Albimonas sp. Next base: position 8,256 of record NZ_JBSRTQ010000162.1, read on the forward strand.
CCGACGCCCAGCTGCTGCCGGCCCTGATCGACCAGGCCGTGACCCAGTATCTGCTGGCCGAGAAGGGCGAGGCCGCGGGGCTCGCCGACAGCCCGCTCGCCAAGCTGCGCGCCGAGCTCGACAAGCAGACCTATCTCGCCGAAACCTCGATGCGCGCGGTGATCGACGCCGCGACCACCGACGACAAGCTGCGCGCCGCCTATGAGGCCCAGATCGCCTCGGTCGAGCCCGCCGAGGAGATCCGCGCCTCGCATATCCTCGTCCCCGAGGAGACCACCGCCGAGCAGATCAAGGCCGACATCGCCGCCGGCGCCGATTTCGCCGAGAAGGCCAAGGAGTTCGGCACCGACGGCACCAAGGACCGCGGCGGCGATCTCGGCTGGTTCGAGCAGGGCCAGATGGTCCCCGAATTCGCCGAAGCCGCCTTCGCCGCCGAGGAGAACGTGGTGATCGGCCCGGTGAAGACCCAGTTCGGCTGGCATCTGATCCTGGTCACCGGCCATCGCGACGCCCCGGTCCCGACCTTCGAGGAAAGCCGCGACGAGCTGGCCCAGAGCCTCGCCGCCGAGGCCGCCCAGGCCGAGATCGCCGCCGTGCGCGAGGGCGCCGAGATCAAGGTCAACGAGGAAGCCCCGGCCCCCGGCGCGATCCGCCGCGACGACCTGCTGACCGCCGAGTGATCGACGGATCCTGACCCGAAGGGGGGGCGCCCGGGCGCCCCCCC
>NZ_JBSRTQ010000163.1:0-8839 GCF_055129145.1 Albimonas sp.
CCACCATGATCTCCGCCCCGTCGCGAAAGGCGGCGGGCGGGGAGAGCGCCAGCGCGGCGCCGCAGCCGAGCAGGGCGGCCCCGCCCGAAGCCCGCGCGGGCAGCATGTTGGCCTTGCCGATGAAGCCCGCGACGAAGGCGTTGGCGGGGTTCCGATAAACCTCCTGCGGCGGCCCGATCTGCTCGGCCCGTCCCTTCGACATCACCACGATCTGGTCGGCCATGGTCATCGCCTCGCGCTGATCATGGGTGACGACGATGGTGGTGATGCCGAGCTTCTGCTGCAGCAGGCGCAGCTCCACCTGCATCTCTTCGCGCAGCTGGGCGTCGAGGGCGGACATCGGCTCGTCCAGCAGGAACACGTCCGGCTCCTGCGCGAGCGCCCGGGCGATGGCCACCCGCTGGCGCTGCCCCCCCGACAATTCGCCCACCCGCCGGTCGCCGAGGCCCGGCAGGCGCACGAGATCGAGCAAAGCCTCCGCCCGCTCCCGCCGCGCCGGCTTCGCGACCCCGTCGATCGCGAGCGCGTAGGCCACGTTCTCCGCCACCGACAGATGCGGGAACAGCGCGAAATTCTGGAACACCATGCCGAAGCGGCGCTTGTGGGCGGGCAGGGCGGTGATGTCCGCCCCGCCCAGCTCGATCCGCCCCGCGCTCGGCGTCTCCAGCCCCGCGATCATCCGCAGAAGCGTGGTCTTGCCGCAGCCCGAGGGGCCGAGCAGCGCGGTCAGCTCGCCGTCGGCGAAGCGCAGATCGATGCGCTCCACCGCCGCCGGGCCCGGCCCGAAGGACTTGGCGACGCCTGCGACGCGAAGCTCGGCCATCGGCCCGCCCCCCTTACGCGGCCAGCATCTTCTCCCACGCCTCCTTGATGAATTCGGCGTTGTCGAGATAGGCCTCGTAGGCCGGCGTGATCGCGGGCGTGCCGGAGACGGAGGCGAATTCCTCATCGGTCAGGTCGGTGGCCGACTGCGGCAGCAGCGGCGCGGTGCCGATCTTGCGGCTCATCAGCGCCTGGGTGGAGGGAAGCGAGGCGAAGTTGATGAACTCGGCCGCCTCCGCCGCCTTTTCCGACCCCGCGGTCAGGCACCAGGAGCCGTAGTCCTGCGGGTTGCCCTCCTTGGGGAAGATCGAGGCGATGGGGAAGCCCTCGGAGGCCATAAGCCCGGCGACGTCGTGGTAGTACATGCCGCCGATGACGTCCTCGTTCTTCATCGCCTGCTCCATCTGGGATTCGGCCGACCACCAGAGCCCCACGCAGGGCTTGAGCTCGACCGCCTTCTCCACGCAGGCGAGGATGCCGTCCTTCGTGCCCATGGTGGCGGCGCCCTCGAAGAAGGTCGCCGCGATGATGTCGAGCAGGTAGGAATTGTAGAGCTTGTTGAGCCCCAGCGAGGACTCGTATTTCGACACGTCCCAGAATTCGGCCCAGGAGGCGGGGGCGGAGACGACCTTGGGGTTGATCACCATCGACACGAACCAGGCCATCGCGCCGACGCCGAGCAGGCCGGAATCGCTGTCGAACAGGAATTTCGACTCGAGCCTTTCGGCGTTCGGCATCGCCTTCGCGTCCATCGGCGCGAGCAGACCGCCGATGCGCGAGGCGCGGATCATGGTGTCGCGGGCGTAGAGCGAGACGTCGGCGGGCACCGCGCCCGAGGAGGCGGCGTTCTGCATGGTCACCAGCCAGTCGGTGGAATTGGGCTGGGTGACGCTCTCGATCTCGATGCCGGTCGCCGCGGTGAAGGCGGGGTAGACGTGCTCCTTGAACGAATTCTCGAAATAGCCGCCGTAGGAGCCGATCTTGAGGCTGCGCGCCTGGGCGAGCGCCGGCGCGCCGAGCGCGGAGGCGCCGGCGATCGCGCTCGCGGCGATGGCGGTGGAGCGGAGGAAGCTGCGGCGGCTGAGGCCGGCGACGGCATCACCGAGGATGAGGGGGGGGCGGGGCGAACGGATGGTCATCGGCGGGCTCTCCTGTCGGGCGGGGGCTGCGCGCCCCGGTTGTTCGATCCGGGCTTTTGGCGCCGCGGCTTCCCGAGGGGTCATGCAGTTGCCATGCCAACGATCTCCGGGCCTTTGGAATGCTGCGTATGCCTGGCGGGCGCGCAGGGGGCGGGCGCGGCGCGCCACGGGGCTTCCGTCGGGCGGCGCCTGCATCCAGGGCGAAACGCTCCGCAAAAATGCTTAAACCAAGGGCAGTTCTTCGCTGTTGGTCAAAACGCAGACTTGGTGGCAGACTTCAGGCGATTCGACCTGAGGAGCCTGCGATGCATGACGGACCTGCCGAAGCCCCCGCGCTGACCGCGACCCCCGAGGGCGCGGCCCCCGATCAGCGGGCCCTGACCCTCGACGATGCGGCCCTGCCGGTGATCGACCTCGGCCCGCTGATCTCGGGCGAGCCGGGGGGCGTGGCGAAAGTGGCCGCGGCGCTGGGCGAGGCGGCGCGGACCTCGGGCTTCTTCTACATCACCAACCATGGCGTGCCGCAGGCGCTGGTCGACGGCATCCTCGCCGCCTCGCAGGATTTTCACGGGCGCACGCGCAGCTACAAGATGAAGTGGTGGTCCGGCTTCTCGACCCACCACCGCGGCTACGTGCCGTTCGAGGAGAACGGCTCGGATTTCCCCAAGCGGATCAATTTCAACGAGGCCTGGGACATGGGCTTCGAGGCCCCGGCCGATCATCCCGATCATCTGGCCGGCTGGCGGATGACCGGGCCGAACATCTGGCCCGACATCCCCGGCTGGAAGGACACGGTGTCGAGCTATTACGACGCCGTCTTCGCGCTGGGCCTGAAGATGATGGATTGCCTGGCGTTCGAGCTGGGGGTCGACGCGGACGAATTGCGGGCCAAGGTCACCTGCCCGACCTCGCAGCTGCGCCTCCTGCGCTACGTGCCCAACGACATGCCTGCGACCAAGGACGTGGTCGGCATCGCCTCGCATTCGGATTTTGAGTGCTTCACCATCCTGCTCACCGGCTCGGCCGGCCTGCAGGTGATGAACGCCGAGGATGTGTGGATCGAGGCGCCGCCGATCCCAGGCTGCTTCGTGGTCAATATCGGCGACATCTTCGAGGCGTGGTCGGGCGGCCGCTTCAAGTCGACCCAGCACCGGGTGGTGAATATCGGGCGGGAGCGGTTCTCCTGCCCGCTGTTCTTCGGGCTGAACTATCACGAGGTGGTGCAGCCGCTCGAAAAATTCCGCACGGAGGCGGCGTTGCAAAAGTATCCGCCGTTCAAGGCGGGCGATCATCTGATGCGGATGACGGTGAACGGGTTTCGCTACATGGCCGACGCCTATCGGAAGGGCGAGATGCAGCTGGATTTCGAGGTGCCCGAGGCCAACCCCTTCAAGCGCGAGGCGAAGGCCCCGGAGGACCCGGGCGCCTGAGCCGGGACGGCCGGGCGCGGCGGATTGCGCCGACCGGGCGCCCGGGCGGGGGGCGTTGGGAGCGGCGGGGTCGCACCCGCCCTACGGCCAGGATGGGCGGCGATCCACCCTCCGTCCCCGACCGGGCGAGAGGCGTTGCGGAAGGCGGGGTCGCACCCGCCCTACGGCTTCGGGAAGCGCCAGCCCACCATGTCGGGCGGGAGCGGCGGGCTTCGTAGGGCGGGTGCAAACCCGCCACGCCTCACGCCCGGGCATTCGGGCGACCCGGCCGGCCCGGGAGCGCCGGCGGAGGCCAACCCGCATGCCCCATCGGTTGCGCGTTCGGGTAGCCTCGCCGTAGGGCGGGCGCCAACCCGCCATGTCGCGCCGGCCGGGCCTTCGGGCGGGCCGGGGGGGCCGGGGGCGGCGGCGGGACGGCGGGCTTGCGCCCGCCCTATGGGGCCCCCCGGTCAGCCCTTCAGCTTGCGGGCCCGCGAGGCCAGCAGCTTGAGGCGCAGGGCGTTGAGCTGGATGAAGCCCTGGGCGTCCTTCTGGTCATAGGCGCCGGCGTCGTCCTCGAAGGTCACATGCGCCTCCGAATAGAGCGACCGGTCCGACCAGCGCCCCACCACGTCGACATTGCCCTTGTAGAGCTTCAGCCGCACCGTGCCGCAGACATGGGTCTGGGAGTGGTCGATGGCCGCCTGCAGCATCTCGCGCTCTGGCGAGAACCAGTAGCCGTTGTAGATCAGTTCGGCATAGCGGGGCATCAGCTCGTCCTTGAGATGCGCCGCCCCGCGGTCGAGCGTGATCTGCTCGATGCCGCGATGCGCCTGCAGCAGGATCGTGCCGCCCGGCGTCTCGTAGATGCCACGGGATTTCATGCCCACGTAGCGGCCTTCCACCAGGTCGAGCCGCCCGATGCCGTGCTTGCCGCCGTATTCGTTGAGCGCGGTGAGCAGCGTGGCGGGCGACATCGCCTCGCCGTTGATCGAGACCGCGTCGCCCGCCTCGAAGCCCACTTCGATGAACTCGGGCGCGTCCGGCGCCTTCTCGGGGTCGACGGTGCGCTGGTAGACGTAGTCGGGCGCGGCGACGGCCGGATCCTCCAGCACCTTCCCCTCGGACGAGGTGTGCAGGAGGTTCGCGTCGACCGAGAACGGCGCTTCGTTGCGCTTGTCGGTCGGCACCGGCACCTGATGCGTCTCGGCCCATTTGATCAGCGAAGTGCGCGAGGTCAGGTTCCACAGCCGCCAGGGCGCGATCACCTTGATGTCGGGGTTGAGCGCGTAGGCGGAGAGCTCGAACCGCACCTGGTCGTTGCCCTTGCCGGTGGCCCCGTGGGCGACGGCGTCGGCGCCGGTCAGCTCGGCGATCTCCACCAGGCGCTTCGAGATCAGCGGGCGGGCGATCGAGGTGCCGAGCAGATAAAGCCCCTCATAGACCGCATTGGCGCGGAACATGGGGAACACGAAATCGCGCACGAATTCCTCGCGCACGTCCTCGATGAAGATGTTCTCGGGCTTGATGCCGAGCAGTTCGGCCTTGGCGCGGGCCGGAGCCAGCTCCTCGCCCTGGCCGAGATCGGCGGTGAAGGTCACCACCTCGCAGCCGTATTCCACCTGCAGCCATTTGAGGATGATCGAGGTGTCGAGGCCGCCGGAATAGGCCAGGACGACTTTCTTGGGGGCGGACATGAGCGGGCTCTCGGGTCAGGCCAGGCGGGGCCGGGATCGGGAGCGGGGGCGTGCGCGGGCCGGGGCCGGGGCGCGCGACCCCGCGGGGTCGTTCCGCGCATAGCCTGCGGGGGCGGCGGGTTCAAGCGGGCGGCGCGGGCGGGGGCGCGGGGGAAGCCTGCGGCGCCCGTTCCGGGCAAGCCTTCATCTCCGGCCGCAAGCGGCCTTCGGGTGGGCGCGGAACGGGGGGCAGGCAGGGGGGCGTAGGGCGGGCGCCAGCCCGCCGCAGTCCCTGGCCGGGCGAGGGCGCAAGCGGAGAGGCGAGGCCGGACCGGGGCGACGGCGGGTTCGCACCCGCCCTACGGGCCCGCGGCGTCGCCGCCCGCGCCCCGCCGAAGCGCCGCGCGGGAGGGCCGCCGCCACCGGCGCGCCGGTCGTCGCGCGGCCCCCGTCCATGCCGTTGCGCGCGCGGCTCAGTCCGAGGGACGGTTCTTCTCGAACGCGGCCTTCTGGTCGGGCGCGGCCTCGGTCTGGTTCGCCGCGCGCCAGTCCTCGTAGGGCATGCCGTAAACGATCTCGCGGGCGTCCTCCTTGCCCAGCGGGATGCCCTCGGCGTTCGCGGCCTCCTGATACCAGCGGCTCAGGCAGTTGCGGCAGAAGCCGGCGAGGTTCATCAGGTCGATGTTCTGCACATCCGAGCGCTCGTTCAGATGGGCGAGCAGGCGGCGGAAGGCGGCGGCCTCGAGCTGTTCGCGCACGGCTTCCAGTTCGGTTCTGGTGGCGTCGTCCATGGCATCCTCCTGTCCGGCGCGCCCGGCGGTTGCGGGGCGCGCCTGCCCCATGGATCTAGGCGCCCGCGGCCGCCCGGTCCAGTGCGTCGCGCAGGATCGGGGCGAGACGCTCGGCCCAGATCGCCTGACCCTCCGGCGTCGCGATCAGGTCGTTGCGGATCTCGATCAGCGCATGGGCGAGGCCGCGCTGGGTGCCATGCACATGCATCGTGTCGCCGTCGAGCGCGCCGAGATAGGGCTCGTTGTCGCCCACCACCAGGTCGGGCTCCTCGCGCAGCCGGGCGAGCAGCGGCGCGGGCAGCCGGTCGTCGCGGTCCCACAGCACGCTGACATGCCAGGGCCGGGGCGGGCGGCCCCGGAACTGCGGCGTGAAGGAATGCATGGAGATCAGGACGGGGCGCACCCCCATCGCCTCGGCCCGGTCGATCCGCGCGCGGATGGCCGCGTGATAGGGCCGGTGCCAGTCGGCGAGGCGGCGCGCCACCTCGTCCGCCCCCGCATGGCGGTTGGCCGGGATCACCGAGCCGTCGTTGAGCTTCATCACCAGCGTCGGGTCATCCTCGCCCCGGTTGGGGTCGATCACCAGCCGCGAGAAGGTGGAGAGCACCGCCGGGCAGCCGAGTCGTTCGGCCAGATCCAGGGTCACCGCCCGGGCGCCGACGTCGTAGGCGATGTGACGGGCCATGTCCTCGGGCGGCAGGCCGAGGTCGCCGCCGTTGATCTCCCAGGGCACCGTGTTGGCGGCATGGTCGCAGAGCAGCAGGATCGACGGATCCGCGTCCGGGGCGACGATCTCGCAGGCAGGCATCGAGGGCATGGGCGCTCCGTTGGTTGCGGGCGTGAGCATAGGGGCGGGAGGGCCCGGGACAAGGGGGGAGCCCTGCGGCGCCCGTGCCGGGCATTTCGATGTCTCCGGCCATGAATGGCCTGCGGGGCGCCCCCTCTCCCTGACCCTCTCCCCGAGGGGAGAGGGGAGCGTGATTGCGGCCGTCCCAGAGAGAGGCCGGCGTTTCGCTGGTGGCGGGCAAGGGCGCGGGTTTGCCGAGACGGCCCCCAGGGGGGCCTTGTCCGAGCGTGTGCGAGTCTCCGGCCGCGTCAAGGCCAAGCCGGCTTCGCCGGTCGCTTCGCGAGCCTTGACCCGCCCGCAGACTCGCGGTTGCGCGTGGGGCGGGGAGGCGGCGACGCAGGCGCTTCGATCCAACGCCGCGCGGGCGGGGCGGCGACGCCGGCGCCGCGGCGGGCGCGCGGCTTCCGCGGTTCGGGCCGGGCGGTTCGGGCCGGGCGGTTCGGGCCGGGCGGTTCGGGCTGGACGTCTGCGTCCGTTCGGCTTGGGCCGCCCCGAGCCCGCAGAACTTTTCGGGGGGCGCGGCGAAAAACACCGGCCCCGCGCGCCTGTGGCAACGGGACATTCACCATTCCCGCCGTTATACGGTAGGCGAGCCCTGCCCGGCGCTCCCCGGCCGCATCCCCGCGACCGGCGTCGGACGCGCCTGAAGCCGCCCGCGAGGAGCCCGAATGCGCCGCCTCCGCAACGTCAAGATCGTCGCCACCCTCGGTCCCGCCTCGTCGGACCGGGCCACCATCCGCGCCCTCTTCGAAGCCGGCGCCGACGTGTTCCGCCTGAACATGTCGCATGGCTCGCATGAGGGCATCGCCCAGCTGCATCGCATCATCCGCGAGATCGAGCATGAGCTGCGCCGCCCCATCGCCATCCTCGCCGACCTGCAGGGCCCCAAGCTTCGCGTCGGAACCTTCGCCGAAGGCAAGGTGATGCTGGAGGAAGGCGCAGCCTTCCGCCTCGACCTGTCCGACAAGCCCGGCGACGTCACCCGCGTGCGCCTGCCGCACCCGGAGATCTTCGAGGCGCTCAAGGAAGGCGCGAGCCTGCTGGTCAATGACGGCCAGATCCGCCTCAAGGTCACCCGCTGCGACGCCGAAAGCGCCGATTGCGAGGTCATGGTCGGCGGCGTCATCTCCGACCGCAAGGGCGTCAACGTCCCCGACGTGGTGCTCAACATCCCCGCGCTGACCGAAAAGGACCGCAAGGACCTGGAATTCGTCTGCGCGCTGGGGGTCGACTGGCTGGGCATGAGCTTCGTGCAGCGGCCCGAGGATGTGGCGGAGGGGCAGCGCCTCGCCGCCGGCCGCGCCGCGGTGATCGCCAAGATCGAAAAGCCGGCGGCGGTGGCCGCGCTGGATGCGATCCTCGCCGAGGCCGACGGCATCATGGTCGCGCGCGGCGATCTGGGGGTCGAAATGCCGATCACCTCGGTGCCGGTGATCCAGCGCCGTCTGATCGCCACCGCCCAGCAGGCCGGCAAGCCGGTGATCGTGGCGACGCAGATGATGGAGAGCATGATCTCCGCCCCCGTGCCGACGCGGGCCGAGGTCTCGGACGTCGCCAACGCCATCTACGACGGGGCGGATGCGGTGATGCTCTCGGCCGAATCGGCTGCGGGCAAGTATCCGGTGGAGGCCGTGCGCACCATGAACGCGGTGGCCGAAACCACCGAGAGCGACCCGCATTTCCGGGTGCGGATGGAGGCGCTGCGCCCTCGCGCCCGAACCCGCGTCGCCGACGCCATCGCCGCCGCGGCGCGCGAAGTGGCCGAGACCACCGACGTGAAGGCGATCTGCTGCTTCACCCATGGCGGCACCACGGCGCTGCTGATGGCGCGGGAACGGCCGCGCGTGCCGATCCTGGCGCTGACCCCCTCGACGAAGTCCGCCCGGCGCATGTGCCTGGTCTGGGGCCTGCACTGCTTCACCACCCATGAGGTGGAGCGATTCAAGCTGGCGGTGGTCTCGGCGGCGCGGGCGGCGCGCGAAGGCGGCTTCGCATCGGATTCCGACCGGATCGTGGTGGTCGCGGGCATCCCGTTCAACATGTCGGGCACGACCAACATCTTGCGCGTCGCTCCGGTGGACGAACGCGCGATCTACGAGGGCGAGCCCGAATAACCGCACGGGCGCGCGGCCTCGGCCGGGCCGCGCGTCCGCCG
>NZ_JBSRTQ010000164.1:0-8763 GCF_055129145.1 Albimonas sp.
ACAACGCCTGGGGCTGGATGCGGATGGGCTGGGTGGACCTGCATTGCGAGCGCTTCATGGACGCGCTCGCCGATTTCGACCACGCCGACCGGCTGAGCCCGCTGGATCCGTTCCGCTTCAACGGCTTGTTCGGGCGCGCGATCTGCCATGAGCTGCTGGGCGATCTCGACCAGGCCGTCGCGCTGGCGGAGGAGGGGCTCGCCACCGGCCCCGGCGTGACCTGGGCCTACCGGCTGCTGGCGCGGTTCCATGCCAAGCGCGGCGACGCGGCGGCCGCCGCGGCGGCGCTGGCCAAGCTGCGCGCCGCCTATCCGCACCTGACCATCGCGCTCATGCGCCGGTCGATGCCGCCGGCGGTCCTCAACGCCTCCCATGACCATTTCGCCGATCTGCGGGCGGCGGGGCTGCCCGAAAGCTGAGCCGGGGCGCGGGGATGTTCTCTGGAGACCCCTTCCTCAGGGCGCCGGGACATTCGGCGGCCCCGGCGGACGGGCCCGACCGCGCCGAGCGGCGGCGCGTCAGGGGACCGGAGCGGGAAGGTGGCCGCAGCCGCTCTCGTCGCGCCCGAGCGTCAGGGCGCGGGCGCCGGGCATCTGGCTGGCGGCGAGCACGGCGGCGTAGGCGTCGACGCAGCCATGGCCGTAGCGGGGGTCGCGGCGGGGGCGGCCCGCGGCGAACATCGGATCGGCCGGGTCGAAGTCGAAGGGCGCGGGGACCTGATCGGGTAGGGGGCGCGCGGTTTCGGCCAGCAGGGCGCGGACCTCGGCCGAGGTCAGGGCCGGGTTGGCGGTCAGCACCAGCGCGCAGACGCCCGCGGTCAGGGCGCAGGCGGCGGACGGGCCGCCGGGCATCACCATGCGGTCGCCCGGCCCCTCGCCGCGATGCAGCACCTGGCCGTCGGGCAGGGTGACGAAGCCGGAGACGTCGGTGGTCACCACGCCCCAGCCTCCCGTCCCGCCGGCGGGGGCGGAGATCCACACGCAGGCGCCCCGGTTGGCCCCTTCGGCGTGGCGGTCCATCGACGTGGTCGCCGTCACCGCCACCACGTCGGGATGGGCGGCGAAGCCGTTGAGCGCGCGGTCCGGCGCCCCCTCGGGCGCGTCGAAATCCTCGCCCCGCGCGCCGACCGAGAACAGCACCACGCAGCCGCGCCCGTCGCGGCCGTCGCGCGCCAGACGCCGGATCGCCTCGGCCTTGCGGGTGGACAGCGGATAGATCCGCGCCGCCGGGCCCCAGGCGGCGGCGAGGATCGCGGCCTCGCAAGCGCCCGCATGGTCGAACCAGGCCTCGACCTCGCGGTCCGACAGGTCCCGCCCCCAGCGCAGCGCCACCAGCCGCGCATCGGGCGCGGCGCCGATGGTCCGGCCCGAGACGCCCCCCGCCAGCGCCAGCCCGGCGCAGGCGGTGCCGTGCCAGTCGCCCCAGTCGGGCGAGACGTCGGGGCCGCCGCGGGTGAAGTCATGGCGCGCGACGCAGCGCCCGGCGAGGTCGGGATGGCCGAGGTCGAAGCCGTCGTCGATCATCGCGATGCGGATGTCCTCGCGCCCGCGGGCGCCCAGCGCCTGCCAGGCGCGCACCACCCGCGCGTCGGCCCCGGCGCGGAACCCCACCGCGGCGCCGTTGTGAAAGCCGCTGTTCTCGAGGTGCCAGGGCTCGGCCGCCACGCCCTCGACCCCGCCCTGCGCGCGGTGGCGCATCATCGGGCTGGCGAGGTCGGGCTCGGCGAGGAACACCCCCGGCACGGCGGCGAGCGCGCGCGCGACCTTCATCGGGTTGGCGGCGCCGGCGGCGACCTCGACCACGAAGGCCCCGCGGCCGCGGCATTCGACCAGGCGCAGGCCGTGGCGGGCGACGATCTCGGATTGCGCGGCGTCGGGCAGGGTGGGGTCGAAGACCAGGTGGATCTCGCCGGTGGGCACGAAGGGCACGCCGTCGTCCGAGGTGGTCCAGACATGGCTGCCGGCGCCGATTTCGGGCGCGCGGCGGGCGGCGTCGAGCCAAGCCTCGATCCCGTCCGTCCCCGTCGCCGGCGCCACCAGTTCGAACCGCCCCAGGGTTCCGGCGCGGCGCAGGCGGCCGGCGGCGGCCTCGTCGGCGAGTCGTGCGGAGAGCGCCAGCGACGCCCCGGGCGCGGCGCGCAGGGCGGCCAAGGTCGCGCTCTTGAAGAACGTCGCCCGATCGCGGTTCATCTGGAGGGTGATCGAGGGCCCGTCCGTCGAGGGCCCGTCCGTCGAAAGCCCGTCCGTCGAAAGCCCGTCCGTCGCGCCCTCGTTCATCTTCGCGTCCGTCATCGGCCTCTGTTCGAACGGGGCGGGGGTGATCTGTCCGGCCATGCGGCGCCTCGCGGATTGCGGCGACGCCTGGGGGAAGGCGCCGGCGGATGACGTAGGGAAATCAGTCTGGCGCGCGCGGGATCGGCACGCTGCGTGGAAACGCACATCTGTCGTTCAGATAAATTAAGCGTTGTTAATCATTTGGCCCGCAACAAGTCCCGGTTGTGCGCTTTGTCACATTCCCCAGCGTCTCGACACGTGGCGCCGGGCGCGGCTATCGTTGCGTCGGGCGCCGCGTTCGCGGCGGAGCGGGGGAATGAGATGAGGTCGGTCGGGCAACAGCCTGAGCCCGGGTTTCTTTCGGGCACATTGCTCGGCGGGTTGCCGGAGGCGACCGTCGCGGCGATGGCGGCGCGATGGCGCCTGGCTTCGGTCAACAAGGGCGGGCTGGTCATCGGGTCGGAGGAAAGCTCCGACGATTTCTTCGTGGTGCTCAGCGGCGTCGCGCGCGCCGCGGTCTACACCGCCAACGGCCGCGAGCTGATCTTCGTCGACGTCCAGCGCGGCGACTGCTTCGGAGAGCTGGCGGCCATCGACGGCGCGCCCCGCTCGGCCAACGTCGTGGCCCTGGAACCGCTGAACGTGGCGCGGCTCAGCTCCCGCGATTTCCACGCCCTGCTGCGCGAGGACGAGGCCTTCGCGCTCGCCATGCTGCAGCTGGTGGCGGGCAAGCTGCGCCGTGTGACGCGGCAATTGACCGAATACGCCGCCCTCACCGGCCCGCAGCGCATCTGCGGAGAGCTGCTGGCCATGGCCAAGCGCAACCGCACCGGCCCCGACGCGGCGCAGGTGCCCAATCCGGTGACCCAGGCCGAGCTGTCGCGGATCGTGTTCACCAACCGCGAGACGGTGACGCGCGAGGTCGCCCGGCTGAAGGCCAAGAACCTGCTGAGCTGGTCGCGCTCGATGATCCTGATCCCGTCCATCGCGCGGCTGGAGCGGGAATACGCGGCGCTGCTGGGCGACTGATCGGGGCAGGTTGCCGTGGCGGGAGCCTCGGATTACCATCGCCTTCACGTATTCGCGAGGGGGCTCCCGATGATCGCCGCGCCGACCCAGACCGCGCCGACCCAAGACGCGTCGACCCGGACCGCGCCGGATCAGGCCGTGCCGGCGCAGCCCCTGTCGGTCGAGGAGCCGCCCCGGCGCCGGGCGGTGGTGGTCGCCGACATCTCGGAATCCACCCGCTTCTTCGAGGTCGACGCCGAAGACGCGGTCCGGCGCTGGTCCGCGTTCATGGACTGGCTGGTGGACACGCTCGGGCCCGCCCATGACGCGGACTTCGTGAAAAGCCGCGGCGACGGGTTTCTGGTGTCGGTGGCGCGCGAGGCCGATGCGGTCGATCTCGCCATCGCCGCGCTGGAGATGGCCGCCGCCATGCCGGGCGCGGGCGACCGCCAGAGCATGCCGCTGCGCCTGCGCATCGGGGTCGCCGCCGGTCCCATGCGCCGCACCCGCCACGACGTCTACGGCCATGCCGCGAACCTCGCGTCCCGCCTCTCGGACCTCGCCCGCCCCGGCGAGATCGTGATGGCCGACGACGTGCGTCGCGCCCTGCCGCCGGATCTGGAGGCGCGGGCCCAGGACCGCGGCCCCTGCTTCGTGCGCAACGTGGCCGACCCGGTGCGCGCACATGCCATCGACATCGGCGCGCCGCCGAGCCCGCTCGCCCCCCTGATGACCGACGAGAGCCTCAAGCCCAAGGTCGCCGTCGCCCCGTTCCGGCCCGAGGCGGGCGGCCGCCCCGGCGTGATGGGCGAGGCGCTGGCCGACGCGGTGATCACGGAGATGTCGCGCTCCGCCCATCTGCGCTGCGTGTCGCGCCTGTCGACCAGCCGGCTGGCGGCGCGCGACATCGGCGGGACCACGTCCGGATCGGGGGCGCCCCCCGGCTTTCTCGGCGCCGGGCCCGGTTTCGCCGCCCGCGCCCATCTGCGCGCCGACTACCTGCTGAGCGGCCGCTGGCGGCGCGAGGGCGACCGGCTGATCGTGACCGCCGAGCTGTCGGAGACCGCCCATGGCGACGTGCTCTGGTCCGAGCGGCTGGAGGGGCACGCGGCCGAGGTGCTGGCGGGGGGGCGGGATCTGGCCTTCGACCTCGCCTCCCACGCCGTCGCGGCGGCGCTGCGCATCGAGCTCGACCGCTACCGGGCGCCCTATTTGCCCACCCAGCAGAGCTACACCCTGCTGCTCGCCGGCGTGGCCCAGCTGCATTCCCTGTCGCGCGAGCATTTCCAGGAGGCGGAACGGCCCTTGGCGGCGCTGGTCGAGCGTGCGACCCGCCAGCCGACCCCGCGCGCCTGGCTCGCCAAATGGCACATCATGCGGATCCTGCAGGGCTGGTCGCCGGACGAGGCGCGCGATGCGGCGATGGCATTCTCGCTCGTCGATCAGGCGCTCGACAGCGACCCGGACTGCGCGCTGGCGCTGTGCATGCGGGGCCTCGCCGACACGGTCCTTCGGCAGCGCCCGGATCTGGGGCGCGACTATTACGACGCCGCCCAGAAGGCCAATCCGTCCGAGCCGATGGCCTGGCTGCTGTCGGGCGCCCAGCGCAGTTTTTGCGACGACGGGGCGGGGGCGATGCGCGACGCGGCGCAGGCGATTTCCCTCTCCCCGGTCGACCCGCACCGTTATCTCTTCCAGGCGATCGCGGCGGGGGCGGCGCTGACCGCGGGCGACGACGCCCAGGCGCTGGCCTATGCCAACGCCTCGCTGCGCGCCAATTCCCAGCATATCTCCACCCTGCGGGTGAAGGCGGTGGCGGAATGGCGGCTGGACCGGGAGGACGAGGCCCGCAGATCGGTCGCCCGCCTGCTGGAGCTGTCGCCGGGCGCGACCGTGTCCCGCTACCTCGCCTCCGCCCCCAACACCGAGTTCCGCATCGGCCGCGAGATCGCCCGCATCCTGGGCCAGGCCGGGCTGCCCGCCTGAGGCCGAGGCGGCAGGCGGCGGGCTGAGGCGGACGCTGCGTTTTTCGCGCATCGCCGCGCATCCGAAGCTGGACCGGGACGTTGCGTCGGGCGAGGGTGCGCGACGTCACCTTCATCATGGTTAACGCGTGTTAGGTTCCTGTCCGGACAAGCCCAAGGCTCGCAGCGAACCGCCGTCACAAGGATTTCCGAGATGCCCCGTTCGACCTCTCACACCTCGCATACCTCCCACACCTCGCACACGTCCCATACCTCCCACACCTCGCATACCTCCCACACGTCCCACACCTCGCACGGGTCTTCGGACAAGGTCGCGTCGGGGGCGGCGGCCTCGGCGGTGCTGGTCACCCGCGACGCCATCGTCGGCCCCTACATCCCGCCGCCCGCGACCTTCCGGCCCTATCCGGAGGACAGCGTCGACAACCTGACCCTGTGGAGCCCCGACGTGCGGGCGCGCATCGCGGATTTCGAGCTCTCGCAGGGCCTCGGCTTCACCGCCCGCCCGGTGGAGGACGATGCCGACGCGACCCTTTACACGCTGTGGCGGACCGAGACCGCGACCACCGGCGTCCCCGCCCCGGTCCCGGCCGAAATCGCGAGCTTCATCCGGCCGGCCCCCGGGGTCTTCTCCCAGCAGCTCGACCTGGTGGAGGCCTATGCCGACCTGCGCTCCGAGCGGATGAACGAGATCCTGGTGCAGACCGAGACGCTGGCTCCGTTCTTCGCGGTGATCGCCGACATGAACGAAAGCGCGCGGACCTGGACCTGGGAATTCGTGTCGGCGGGGCACCGGCTCGCCGCCCAGCTGGCGCATCGGGTGAAGCCGGCGCTGGCGGTGCGTCGGCCCTCGACCCTGTCGGCGCAGGTGCAGCCGATCATCGCGACGCCGGCGCATGGCTCGCTGCCCTCGGGCCACGCGACGGAGTCGCATGCGGTGGCCACCATCCTCCTCGGTCTGATCCGGGCCGGCACCGGCTGGCCCGACAACAAGACCCATTTCGCCGACACGCTGGCCGCCCAGCTGTTGCGCGTCGCCTCGCGGATCTCGGTCAACCGGACGGTCGCGGGGGTGCATTACCCGATCGACAGCGCCTGCGGGGCGATGCTGGGCGTCGCCATCGGGCGCATGGTGCTGGCCCGGGTCGGGGCGCTGGAGACGGAGTCGGGCGGCTGGCGTTTCGACGGGCGCCGCTTCGACGGAACCCAGGATTTCCGGCGCGAGACGCAGGTGGACATGGGGCTGGCGGGCACGACCTTCGCGCTGGTCGAGGCGAGCCATGAGGCCGGGCCCTGGCAGGCCCCGGTCGCGGGCGGTCCGGATGTGGGGACCGATGGCATGATCGTGACGGGCGGGCTCTACAGCCGCGCCCTCGCCGAATGGGCCCATGTGGCCTGAACCGGGAGCGCGCGCGATGATCTGGACCGACAGCGCCGGGGTTCCCGATTTCTCGGGCATCCGCGGCATGGATCCCTCGGCGGGCTGGCTGCTCGGCCCCGGCGGGATCGACGACTATCTGGGCGATTTCCTGGAGGCGCAGGCGGCCGAGCCCGGCGGGCGGGCGGCGCTGGCGCCGCTGCTGGCGGGGGGCAAGGACCTGGCGCGGATCGTGTTCTCGCTGTCGCCGGATGCGGGGCAGGGGGTGACGGTGCTGCGCGCCCTGCGCCGGGCGTTCCGCGGCTACGCGCGGGCGGAGGGGCGGGCGACGCATGGCGCGCTGTTCCCCGGCGACGCGGCGGAGCTTCGGGCCGGGCGCACGGCGACGGTGACGGCGGAGCTGCGGTTTCTCACCTGGCTCGCCGGCGACCACCGCGCCGGGGCGCCGTTGCGCGAGGCGGGCAAGCGCCTGCTGCTTGGCCCGCCCTTGCGCCTGCGCGCGATGGAGGGGTTTGAGATCGCCAGCGCGGAGGAGGACGACGACGCCCCCGGCGCCGATCTGCTCGCCGCCCCCGGGTCAGGGCGCGAGGCCCCGCGCGACGCGGTGTTCGTGGCGGTGATCGACGACGGCTTCGGGCTGGCCAACGCCGCGTTCCGCAAACCCACGGGCGAGAGCCGGCTCGTGGCCTATTGGGATCAGGAGGCGGATCATGCGGGCCCGGGCTCGGAGCTGCCCTTCGGGCGGGAGCTGCGGGGGGCCGACATCGACGCGGCGCTGGCGCGGGCCGGCGGGCCGGCCCCGGGGGCGACGGATGAGGGGGCGTTCTGCGCCGATCCCGCCCTCGCGCCGTTCTACCCGCATCGCAAGGGGGGGCTGCCGGGCGTGGTCTCGCACGGGACCACGGTGCTCGACCTGGCGGCGGAGCTGGAGGACGGGGCCGACGTGGACGCCCGCCCGCTGATCGCGGTGCGCCTGCCGCGGTCCTCCGTGCAGGACACATCTGGGGCCGAGGTGAAGCCGCTGCTGATCGCCGGCGTCCGCTACGCCATCGCCGCGGCGCGCCGGGCGGCAGGGCGGCGGGACGCGCGGGTGGTGATCTGCATCTCCTACGGGGTCTATGCCGGGGCGATGGACGGGAATTCGACGCTGGAGCGGGCGTTGGACGCGATCCTCGAGGCGACGGGGGGCCGGGTCGCCATCGTGCTGCCCTCCGGCAACGGGCGCATGGACCAGGCCGTGGCTCGGGTGGCGCTGACGGCGGATGCGCCCGAGGCCGAGGTCGTCTGGCGCATCCAGCCCGACGACCGCACGCCGAGCTTCCTGCAGATCTGGGGGGCGGCGGGGCTGGAGGGGTTGAGCCTGTCGGTCACCCCTCCGGGCGGGGCGACCAGTCCGCCGGTGGCGCTGGGCGCCCCGGGGACGCAATGGCTGGTGGCTGGGGCGGACGTGGTGGCCGAGCTCGCCTGCGCGGAGCCGCGGGGGCCGGGCGGGGGCATGGCGCTGATGCTGTCGGTGCGGCCCTCGGCCGTCATGCGCCCGGTCGCGCCGCTGTTCCCGCCGGTGGCGGGGACCTGCGCGCCGGCGGGGGCCTGGACCTTGCGGCTGAGCCTGCCGGGGCTGGCGGCGGGGGTGGCGGCGGAGGTGATGCTGCGCGCCCAGCGCGACGACAGCCTGTCGGGCTTTCCGCCCTCGGGCCGGCAGCCCTATTTCCCGTTCGCCTCGATCGGGGCGCAGGAGACCTGGCTGGAGCAGCGCCGCGAGTCGGATCCGGCGGAGGGCGACGCCCTGGTGCGGCTCGACGCGACGCTGAACGCCTTCGCCACCGGGGGGGCGGTGGTGGTGGCGGGGGCCTATGCGACCGAGCGGGGGTCGCCGTCCTGGTATTCCGCCGGCGGGCCGGTTCCGGCGCCGGCGCGGGACGGGCCGGACCTGCTGGCGCCCTCGGATCGGACGATGATCCGGGCGGGGGTGACCGGGGCGGGGTTCGGGTCGGGGGCGCGGTTCCCGGTCTCGGGCACTTCGGTCGCGGCGCCGCAGGCGGCGCAGAGGCTGGCGGCGGCGATGGCGGCGGGGATCAGCGATCCGGGCGGGCCGCGGGGGCTGGCGCGGGCGCTGGCCGCG
>NZ_JBSRTQ010000165.1:0-8582 GCF_055129145.1 Albimonas sp.
CCCAGCGCCGCGCGGGCGCTCCGCCGCGCCCCTCGCTCCGGTCGTCGCGCGGCCTCCCGCCCTCGCCGCCTCGCGCAGCCCCCGCCAGGCCGGCGCGACGGCCCCGCCCCCCTTGCCAAGCGCCGCCGACACGCGCCACCCTTCCGCCGCAGTTGACCGCCGCCCGCCGACCCGGCCTCCCGAAACGCCAGACCGTCCGGACCCCATGACCGCCACGCTTCAGTGCATCTCCCCCATCGACGGCGCGGTCTTCGCCGAGCGCCCCGTCGCCACGCCCGACCAGGCCTCCGCCATCGTCGCCCGCGCCCGGGTGGCGCAGACCGCCTGGGCCGCACGCCCGCTGGCCGAGCGCGTCGCCCTGGTCCGCGCCGGGGTCGCAGCCCTCGACGCCATGTCGGACGAGATGGTCCCCGAGCTCGCCCGCATGATGGGCCGCCCGGTCCGCTACGGCGGCGAGATGGGCGGCGTGAAGGAGCGCGCGCTGCACATGGCCGACATCGCCGAGGCGGCGCTCGCGCCGCGGATCGTCGAGGCCTCCCCGGCTTTCGAACGCCGCATCACCCGCCAGCCCCACGGCGTCGTCTTCGTCATCGCGCCGTGGAACTACCCCTACCTGACCGCGATCAACACCGTCGCCCCGGCCCTGATCGCCGGCAACGCGGTGATCCTCAAGCACGCGACGCAAACCCTGCTGGCCGGGGAGCGCATGGTCCGCGCCTTCACAGCCGCCGGCATCCCCGAGGACGTGTTCCAGAACATCTTCCTCGACCACCGCACCACCGAGGCGCTGATCGCCGCCCGCGCCTTCGGCTTCGTGAACTTCACCGGCTCGGTCGCCGGCGGAAGGGCCATCGAGCGCGCCGCGGCGGGGACCTTCACCCCCGTCGGCCTCGAACTCGGCGGCAAGGATCCGGGCTATGTGCGCGCCGATGCCGACCCGGTCGCCGCCGCCGACGGGCTGATCGACGGGGCCATGTTCAATTCCGGCCAGTGCTGCTGCGGGATCGAGCGGATCTATGTGCACGAAAGCCGCTTCGACGCCTTCGTCGCCCGCGCGACCGAGATCGTGTCGGGCTACCGGCTCGGCGATCCGCTCGCCCCCGACACCACCCATGGCCCCATGGCCCACGCCCGCTTCGCCGCCGTGGTCCGCGCCCAGCAGGCGGATGCGCTCTCCCGCGGCGCACGCCCCCTGATCGACCCGGAGCTGTTCCCGGCCGACGACGGGGCCGCATATCTCGCCCCGCAGGTCTACGTGAACGTCGACCACGCCATGTCGATCATGCGCGAGGAAAGCTTCGGCCCCGTCGTCGGCATCATGAAGGTCAAGGACGACGACGAAGCCGTCGCCCTGATGAACGACAGCGCGTTCGGCCTGACCGCCGCGATCTTCACGAAGGACGCCGGGGCCGCCGCCGACCTCGGCGCCCGGCTGGAGACCGGCACGGTGTTCATGAACCGCTGCGACTACCTCGACCCGGCGCTGTGCTGGACCGGGTGCAAGGACACCGGACGCGGCGCGGCGCTGTCGAGCCTGGGCTACGACGCCCTGACCCGCCCCAGATCCTACCATTTCAGGAAAAACTGATGCCCGCCCCCTCCGCGAACTGGAGCTATCCGACCGCCATCCGTTTCGGCCCGGGGCGCATCGCCGAACTGCCCGAGGCCTGCGCCTTCGCCGGGCTCAGACGCCCGCTGCTGGTCACCGACCGGGGGCTCGCCCCCCTGCCGGTCACCGCCCGGGCGCTCGATATCCTGGACGCCGCCGGCCTCGGCCGCGCGATGTTCTCGGAGGTCGACCCCAATCCGCATGACGGCAATCTCGAGGCCGGGATCGCCGCTTACAAGGCCGGCGAACATGACGGGGTGGTGGCCTTCGGCGGCGGCTCGGGCCTCGATCTGGGCAAGCTGATCGCCTTCATGGCCTTCCAGACCCGGCCCGTCTGGGACTTCGAGGATATCGGCGACTGGTGGACCCGCGCCGACGCGGCCGCCATCGCCCCCATCGTCGCCGTGCCGACCACGGCGGGCACGGGGTCGGAGGTCGGGCGGGCCGGCGTGCTGACCCACGCCGCCACCCATGTGAAGAAGATCATCTTCCACCCGAAACTCCTGCCCGCGGCGGTGATCTGCGACCCCGAGCTGACCGTCGGCATGCCCCGCGTCATCACGGTCGGGACCGGCATGGACGCCTTCGCCCATTGCCTCGAGGCCTATTGCTCGCCCAACTACCACCCGATGTCCCAGGGCATCGCGCTCGAGGGGATGCGGCTGGTCCATGAGAATCTGCCTGTCGTCGCCTCCGACCCCGCCAACCTCGCCGGCCGCGCCCAGATGATGAGCGCCGCGGCGATGGGGGCCACCGCCTTCCAGAAGGGGCTCGGCGCGGTGCATGCGCTCTCCCATCCGATCGGGGCGGTGCACAACACCCATCACGGCATGACCAACGCGGTCTTCATCCCCACCGTGCTCGCCTTCAACCGCCCCGCAGTGGAGGTGCGGATCGAGGCCGCCGCCGCCTATCTGGGCATCGAGGGCGGGTTCGACGGGTTCATGGAGGCGGTGGTCGCGATGTGCGCGGATCTGGGCGTGCCGCCGACGCTGACTGCGCTGGGCGTGGTCTCGCCCGATATCCCGAAGCTCGCCGCGATGGCGGCCGAGGATCCGTCCTGCGGCGGCAACCCGGTCCCGGTGAACGCCGAGATCCTCGCCGACCTTTACGCGCAGGCGCTGTGATGTCGCCGCGTCCGTCGCTGATCCTGCGCGGGGCGCGCGTGGCGGGGGGCGCCGCCGAGCGGCAGGACATCGCGGTGGGGGAAGGGCGGATCATAGCCCTCGCCCCCGCCCTGCCCGCGGCGGAGGGCGCCGAGGAGATCGCGCTGGACGGCCGCCTGGTCTTCCCCGGCTTCGTGGAAAGCCATGTGCATCTGGACAAATCCGCGCTGACCGACCGTTGCGCCGGGGCGCCGGACCTGAAGTCCGCCATCGCCGCGGTGGCCGCCGAGAAACGCGCCTTCACGACGGAGGACATCCACGCGCGCGCTTCCGAAACGCTGGAGCGTTGCCTCCTCCACGGCGCCGTCGCGATGCGCACCCATGTCGAGGCCGACCCCCGCGTCGGGCTCCGCGGGTTCGAGGCGATCAAGGCGCTCAAGGCCGAATACGCCTGGGCCATCGACCTGCAGATCTGCGTGTTCCCGCAGGAGGGCCTGACCAACGATCCGGGGACCGAGGCGCTCATCGACCAGGCCGCGCGCGAGGGCGCCGACCTGCTCGGCGGCTGCCCCTATGCCGACACCGATCCCACCGCCCAGATCGCCCGGATCTTCGGGATGGCGCGGCGGTATGATCTGGATATCGACTTCCATCTCGACTTCCACCTCGACCCCGCCCGCATGGATCTGGGCGAGATCTGCCGGATGACCGAGGCCCATGGCTATGGCGGCCGGGTGGCCTGCGGGCATGTCTCGGCCCTGTCCGCCCTGCCCCCCGCGGAGGCCGAGGCCTGGGCGCGGCGCATGGCCGACGCCGGCGTCGCGCTGACCGTGCTGCCCGCCACCGACCTGTTCCTCATGGGGCGCGAAACCCAGCCCCTGACGCCTCGCGGCGTGGCGCCGGCGCATGCGTTTCACCAGTGCGGGGTCACCTGCTCGCTCGCCACGAACAACGTGCTGAACCCGTTCACGCCTTTCGGCGACGGGTCCCTGCTGCGCATGGCGAACCTTTACGCCAACATCGCCCAGCTGGGGGCGGCGGAGGACCACGCCGCCTGTTTCGACATGGTCTCCACCGCACCCGCCCGCCTGATGGGGCTGAAGGATTACGGCGTGGCGGCGGGGGCGCCGGCCGATCTGGTGGCCCTCGATGCAAGGTCGGAGGCGGAGGCGGTCGCCACCCTCTCCCCGCCGCTTTTCGTCATCAAGAACGGGCGGCGCACGGTCACGCGGCCGGCCCCGGTCCTGCACCGGCCGTGAGGGGGCCGCGGCCCCGGCCTGTCCCACACCCGCCCCGGCCCGCCCGTCCCCGCTGAGGAGCCCTCCATGACCACGCTCGCCATCACCGCCGGCCCGTTCCGGTTTCTCGGCGTTCTCAATGAGTTGCAATGCCCGCGCACCTGCGCCGCGGTGCGCGCGGCGCTGCCCTTCGACGGATCGGTCATCCACGTGCGCTGGTCGGGAGAGGCGGTGTGGGCCCCGCTCGGCGATCTCGATTTCGGGGTCCCCTACGAGAACGCCACCTCCTATCCCGCGCCCGGCCAGTTCCTGCTGTTCCCCGGCGGCGAGGGGCGGATTTCGGAGACGGAAATCCTGCTCGCCTACGGGCCCTGCCGCTTCGCCTCCAAGGCCGGGCAGCTGGCGGGGAACCCGTTCGCGACCATCGTCTCGGGGTTGGACAAGCTGGCGGAGCTGGGGCCGATGACGCTCCAGAAGGGCGCGCAGGTGTTGCGGATGGAGCTGATCGAGGACGTTTGAAGGGGGGGGTGGCGGCAACCCGCCACGCGCCGGTCCGGATACGGGGGAACGGCGGGGAATGACCCCGGCGGGGGCGACGGCGGGTTTGCACCCGCCCTACGGCCGCCCCCGACGCCGCCGCAAACGTAGGGCGGGTGCGAACCCGCCACGCGCCGGTTCGGATGCGAGGGGACGGCGGGGGATGATTCCGGCGGGAGGATGGCGGGTTCGCACCCGCCCTACGACGAACGGCCGCCCCGGTGAGGAGCGGCCGCCGCAAGCGTAAGGCGGGCGCGAACCCGCCGCTGGGACCGAGGGATCAGTAGCCGCGCAGGGTGGCGAAGCGGTCGGTGTGGAACCGCTCGTCGCCCAGCATCTGGGCGGCGGGGCGGGCGCGCTTCATGAAGAGGCCGATGTCGAAGGCGTCGGTCATGCCGACGCCGCCATGCATCTGGATGCCCTCGTTGGTGGCGAGGTCGGCGACCTGCGCGGCCTTGGCCTTGGCGAGGCTGACGAGGAGGGGCGCGCGGGCCGAGCCCTCGTCGAGGGCCGACAGCGCCGCCAGCACCGCGGATTTGACCAGTTCCAGCTCCGAAAACAGATGCGCGGCGCGGTGCTGGAGCGACTGGAACGTGCCGATGACGACGCCGAACTGCTTGCGCTCGCCGATATAGGCGACGGTGCGCTCGAAGGACTCCAGGGACAGGCCGAGGAGTTCGGCGGCCAGATGCGCGGCGCCGATATCGAGCACCTTGGCCAGCGCCGAGGCCCCGCCCGAGACGTCGCCCAGCGCCACGGCGGGCGTGCCCTCGAAACGCAGGATGGCGGCGTTGCGGCTGTCGACCATCACGGTGCGCTCGACCTCGAGGCCGGGGGCGCCGGCCTCGACCAGGAACAGGCCGACCGTCCCGTCGGGGGTTTTCGCGGACACGATGATGCGGTCGGCGACATGGCCGTCCGCCACGTTCAGTTTCGAACCGCGCAGCACGTAGCCGTCGCCGGAGGGCTCGGCGGCGGCGTCGACCTTCGAAGGCGCGTGGCGGGGCTTCTCATCCACCGCCAGAGCCAGCAGCAGCGAGCCGTCGGCCACCTTGGGCAGGATCTCGGCCTTCTGCGCCTCGGAGCCTGCCAGCGTCACGGCGGACGCGCCCAGAACGGCGGTGGCGAAAAGCGGCGAGGGCGAAAGATTGCGGCCCGTCGCCTCCATCACCAGACCCATCGCGGCATGGCCCATGCCGGAGCCGCCGTGCTCTTCGGGGACCAGCGCCCCCGCGAACCCCATCCCGGCCATTTCGGCCCAGATGGCGCGGGAGAAGCCGTCGGCGTCCTCGGAATCGCGCACGCGGCGGAGTTCCTTGACCGAGACCTTGTCGGCCATGAAGCGCCCGGCGCTTTCCTTGAGCATCCGCTGGTCGTCGTCCAGAACCAGATTGACCATGTCGTTCACCCGAGCCCGAGAATGTTCTTGGAGATGATGTTGAGCTGCACTTCCGACGTGCCGCCCTCGATCGAGTTCGCCTTGGTGCGCAGCCAGGCGCGGGGGAGCGCGCCGCCCTTGTGGGCCTGGCCTTCCCAGACCATGGCGTCGGCGCCCTCGGCGGCGATGGCGAGCTCGTAGCGGCGCTTGTTCAGCTCGGTGCCGTAGTATTTCAGCATGGCAGACGCGGCGCCGACGCCCTGGCCGGCCTTGGCCTCGGCGTTGATCCGCTCGGAGGTCAGGGCGAAGGCCATGGCGTCGAGGTCCCAGCGGGCGAGGTCGGTGCGCAGCATCGGGTCGTCGAGCCGGCCGTCGGCGTCGAGCCCGGTGGCGTCGGCCACCAGCTCCCACAGCGCCTTGTCGCCCGAGGCGGTGCGGCCCATGCCCGAGATCATCTCACGTTCGTGGGTGAGGAGGTATTTGGCGTAGGTCCAGCCCTGGTTTTCGGTCCCCACCAACTGGGATTTCTCGACCCGCACGTCGGTGAGGAAGGTCTCGCAGAAGGGGGAGGAGCCGGAGATCAGGCGGATGGGGCGGGTTTCGACCCCCGGGGTGGCCATGTCGAAGAGGACGAGGCTGATTCCCAGCTGCTTCTTGGCGGTCGGGTCGGTGCGCACCAGACAAAAGCACCAGTCGGCCTTGTTGGCGTAGCTGGTCCAGATCTTCTGGCCGTTGACGATGTAGTGATCGCCCTGGTCGACGGCGCGGGTCTGCAGGCCGGCGAGGTCGGAGCCGGCGCCCGGCTCGGAATAGCCCTGGCACCAGCGGATCTCGCCGCGCACGATCGGGGGAAGGTGCTGGGCCTTCAGGTCCTCGGAGCCGTATTTGAGCAGGGCCGGCCCGATCATCCAGACCCCGAAACTGTCGAGGGGGGAACGGGCGTGGATGCGCGACATCTCCTCGCGCAGGACCTTGGCCTCCTCCTTGGAAAGGCCGCCGCCGCCGTATTGCGCGGGCCATTCGGGGGCGGTCCAGCCCTTTTCGCCCATCCGCTCCAGCCACAGGCGCTGATCATCGGACTTGAATTCCGGGTTGCGGCCGCCCCAGCAGCGGTCGGCGTCGTCGCGCATCGGCTCGCGCATGGATGCGGGGCAGTTGTCTTCCAGCCAGGCGCGCGTTTCGGCCCGGAAGTCCTCCAGATCGAACATGGCCGATCCTCCCTATGGTGTCCTCGCGCCGCTCGGGCGGCGTCTCGGCGCGCAGGATACATCCGCGGGGGGCGGGGGGCCAGCGGGAACATACGCTCGGGAATGTCAGAGGCGGCGGCGGGCGACGCCTTCCAGCATGGCGCGGGTTCCCTCGAACGTGCAGAGCTCGGTCGCCGGGGTGGAGACGGCGGAGGCGGCGGCGGCCATGGCGAAGGCGAGCGCGTCGTCGAAGGGCCAGGCTTCGGCGAGGCCGGCGCAAAGACCGGCGACGAAGCTGTCCCCGGCGCCGGTGGCGGAGACGACGGGGACGCGCGGGGGGGAGACCTGCCAGGCCTCGCCTTCGGTGGCCGCGACGGCGCCTTCGCCGCCGACGGTGACGATGGCGATGCGGGCGGCGCCGCGGGCGACGAGGGCGCGGGCGAGGGCGGCGGCCTGGGGGAGGTCGATCTGCGCGACGCCCATCAGCTCGGCCCCTTCATGGCGGTCCATGCGCAGCACATGGGCGCCGGTGTCGGCGAGGGCGGCGTCGAAGAGCGCGGGGCCCGAGGTGTCGATGACCACGCGGGCCCCCGATGGCGCGGCGACGGCGCAGAGGCGGCGAGGGAAATCGGCGGGCACGCCCGCGGGCTGGCTGCCGGAGAGGACGACGAGGTCGCCGGGGCGGATCAGGGCTTTCAGGGCGGTCAGGGCGCCTTGCCAGCAGGTGTCGGTCCACGGCGCGCCGGGCAGGACGAAGCGATACTGACCGCCGCCGGCGCGGTCGTGGACGGCGAGGCTCTGCCGGGTCTCGGCGGCGACCTCGTGCCAATGGGCGGTCAGGCCCTCGGCCGCCGCCAGCGCCCGGTAGCTGGCCCCGAGCGCGCCGCCGACGGCGACGAAGGCGAGGCTCCCGCGGCCGAGATGCGCCAGCGCGCGGGAGACGTTGGCCCCGCCGCCGCCTGGATCGAGGCGGGGCGGGGCGCAGCGCATCTTGGCGCCCTCGACCAGGCGGGGGACCTCGGTCGTGAGGTCGAGCGCGGGGTTGAGCGTGACGGTGAGGATGCGGGTCATGCGGGTCCGGTCGATCTGGGAAGGGGAGTCGGGGGCGGAGCCTAACGCCCGCGGCCCTCGCCGGCCATGGCCGCCGGCCGGCGGGGCCGGCGGGCGGGCGAGGCGGCCCGCAGGGACGCGAGTCCCGACCCCGGCCGGGATAGGCGGCAAGGCCCTTGCCATTCCGCGCGCGCCGGTCGAGCCTCGCGCGCATGAGCATCGATCACGCCCTCACCCCCTGCCGCATCACCCTGCGCCTGGTCTTCGACTGCGGCGCGATGATCGGCCCCGGCAAGGCCGCGCTGCTGGAGGGGATCCGCGACCGCGGCTCCATCGCCGCCGCCGGCCGCGCGATGGGCATGAGCTACAAGCGCGCCTGGTCGCTGGTCGAGGAGATGAACGCCGCCTTCCGCGCCCCGCTGGTCGAAAGCGCGCGGGGCGGCGCAAGGGGCGGCGGCGCGGCGCTGACCGAGGCCG
>NZ_JBSRTQ010000166.1:0-8668 GCF_055129145.1 Albimonas sp.
GCGTGCCGCTCTCGGCCCATCTGCGACGCATCCGCTGCGCCGCCGCCGACCTGCTCTACCCGCCGCTCTGCACCTGGTGCCGGGCCGAGGTGCTTGAGCCGCATGCGCTGTGCCCCGCCTGCTGGAAGGCCACGATCTACATCGCCCACCCGCTCTGCGATCGCTGCGGGGCGCCGCTGTCGGGGTCCGATGACGCGCCGTTCTGCGACCATTGTCTCAACCGGCCGCTCGCCTTCCGGCGCGCCCGCTCCGCCGTGCTCTACGAAGGGGTGGGCCGGGACCTGGCGCTCGCTTTCAAGCATGGCGACCGGCTCGACATCGCGCGCCCCGCCTCGACCTGGATGCGCCGCATCGGGCGGGAGCTGCTGGAGGATGCCGATTGGGTCGCCCCGGTCCCCCTGCACTGGACCCGCCTGCTGAAACGGCGCTTCAACCAGTCGGCCGAGCTCGCCCGGCGCGTCGCCCGCGATGCCGGGCGCCCCTATTGCGGCGACCTGCTGCGCCGGACCCGGGCCACGCCCTCGCAAGGCGGGCTCGGCCGCGACGAACGCCGCGCCAACCTCGTCGGGGCCTTCGCGGCGCACCGCCCCGCGCGCATCCGCGGCGCCCGGATCCTGCTGGTCGACGACGTCTACACCTCGGGCGCCACCCTCTCGGCCTGCGCCGACGCGCTTCTTGCCGCAGGCGCGCTCCGGGTCGAGGCGCTTTGCCTCGCCCGCGTTGCGCCCGAGGCCGACGGCCCTATATTCTCGGCCAGCGAACAGAAGGAACCGAGATGAAACAGGTGGAGATCTACACCAGCCCGATCTGCGGCTATTGCGTGCGCGCCAAGCGTCTGCTGGACGCCAAGGGCGTGGCCTATGTCGAGCACGACGTGTTCTCCGAGCCCGGCGCGCGCGACGAGATGGCCAAGCGCAATCCAGGCGCCCGCACCGTGCCCCAGATCTTCATCGGCGAGGAGGCGGTGGGCGGTTGCGACGAGCTCTACGCGCTCGACAAGGCCGGCAAGCTCGACGGGCTGCTCGCGGCATGACGGCGCCGGTCACGGGGCTGCGCGCAGGCCTGATCCAGACCTGCGCGGGCGACGTGCCGGCGGAGAACTTCACCCAGGCCGCCGCCCTGATCCGCAGGGCGGCGGCCGAGGGCGCGAACATCGCGATGACGCCGGAAGTGAGCAACATCGTCACCTTCTCCCGCGCGCTGCAGGCCGAGATCCTGAAGCCGGAGGCCGAGGACCCGAGCCTCGCCGCCTATCGGGAGCTCGCTGCGGAACTCGGCGTCTGGCTGCTGATCGGCTCTCTGGCGCTGAAGGCCGAGGATGATCCGGGCGAGGCGCGGCCGCGCTTCGTGAACCGTTCGTTCCTGATCGACGCCGCGGGCGGGATCGCGGCGCGCTACGACAAGATCCACATGTTCGACGTCGAGGTGGGCGAGGGCGAGAGCTATCGCGAATCCGCCGCCTATCGGCCGGGCGGGCAGGCGGTGGTCGCCGACACCCCTTGGGGGCGGATCGGCATGACCATCTGCTACGATCTGCGTTTCCCCGCGCTCTACCGCGCGCTGGCCGAGGCCGGGGCGCAGATCCTGACCATCCCCTCGGCCTTCACCCGGCCCACCGGCGCCGCGCACTGGCACACGCTGATGCGGGCGCGGGCGATCGAGACCGGATGCTTCGTGCTCGCTCCCGCCTCGACCGGCGAGCATCCG
The DNA here is from genome assembly GCF_055129145.1 of Albimonas sp. Lineage (NCBI taxonomy): Bacteria > Pseudomonadati > Pseudomonadota > Alphaproteobacteria > Rhodobacterales > Paracoccaceae > Albimonas > Albimonas sp. Next base: position 1,708 of record NZ_JBSRTQ010000166.1, read on the forward strand.
GTGGTGGCCGCGCCGGGCGGGCGGGTGCGCCAGACCTACGGCCACTCGCTTGCGGTCGACCCATGGGGGGCGATTCTCGCCGATGGCGGCGATTCGGTCGGCGCCACGCTGGTCGATCTCGACCTGGGCGCCGTGGCGGCGACTCGCGCCCGGATCCCGTCGCTCGCCAATGCGCGCGCCTTCGAAAGCCCGACGACGTAGCGTCTCCATAGGTTTTGTCGGGGACACGGTGCTCAACCACAGGCCGTTGCGACATAGGCCTCCGAAAGATGTTCCGTATCGGGACTGAATTCGATCACGACATTGTTGACAATGCCGGTGTTGTTGAACATCGTGCTCCCAAGGCGTCCATAGGAAGGCGGCTCACCCAGCCACGGCTCCCCAGGCCAAAGTCCTTTCGATGGCGTCGTCGCAATCTTCTGGCCCTCATGGTCAGGACTGCGTGGTCAGCGTAGGGACAGCCGGTTTCGGCCGGTGCGTGCGTTCATTGTCCCAAACGACGCAAGTCGTTCATCCGCGGGGGCGCCCCACCCCCGCGGATTTGACTTTCGGGGCTTCCGCACCGTTTCGCTCTGTTTGCGCGCGCCTTCGGCGCACGCGGCGGAGTCGTGCGGATCTCTGGGGAAAGGCTTGACCTTCCTGCGACTGGAATCCCTATCTTCAGGGCGTCAGTCATCGGGAACGCGCCATGAAGCACGCCGACATCGGCCTCGACCTCTCCGATTGCGCGCCGCTGGCGCTCGACATCACCGGCATGACCTGCGCGGGCTGGTCGAGGCGGGTGAAGCGCGCCGCCTCCGCCGCGCCGACCGCGGGCGGGGCCCAGGTGGCGATGGCGCCGAGCCGGGTCTCGGTGGTGTGGACCGCGCTGCGGCTCTCCCGATGGACGCCGAAGGAGGCGCATTCATGAACATAAAGGACGCGGCCGGGGTCTCGGGCCTGCCGGCCAAGACCATCCGATATTACGAAGACATCGGGCTGATCCGCCCGCGGCGCGAGGCCAATGGCTATCGCGATTTCTCGGAGGCGGACACCCATAAGCTCGCCTTCCTGTGCCGCGCCCGGCGGCTGGGCTTCGCCATCGAGGATTGCCGGGCGCTGCTGGCGTTGTGGGAGGACCGGGACCGGGCCTCTGGCGACGTGAAACGGCTGGCTGAGGCGCATCTCGACGAGATCGACCGCAAGATCGCGGAACTGACCGGCCTGCGCGCCACGCTGTCGGATCTGGTGCATCGCTGCCATGGCGACGGGCGGCCCGATTGCCCGATTCTCACCGATCTCGCGGGCTCGGAGGCGGTGGCATGAGGCGTATGCGCGGGGCGGGGATCGCGGTGGGACTGGCGATGGGGGCGGCGGGGGCCGCAGGGCTGGCCGATCCGGCGCCCGAGGGTTTCGCGACCCCCGCGCTTTCCGGCCCCGCGGCGGAGGGCGCGCCTATCTTCGCCGCCAATTGCGCGGTCTGCCACGGGCCATCGGGGATCGGGACCGATCAGGGGCCGCCGCTGATCCACCGGATCTACGAGCCGTCGCATCACGGGGATTTCGCCTTCGTCTCGGCCATCCGCCGCGGTGTGCGGGCGCATCACTGGCGCTTCGGCGACATGGCCCCGGTCCCGGGCCTTGCGGATGACGAGGTGCTGGCGATCATCGCCTATGTGCGCGCGGTGCAGGCGGCGAACGGCATCGACTGAGCGCGCCCCGCCCGCGCTTGACGCCGCCGCCGTCCGCGGAGCTTCTTGGCTGCGTCACGCAAACGTCGCGGTGCGGCTGCTATCTCTGGCGTGACCGCAAAACGACCTGAGGGGAGGGCAGACATGCTCCGCACCACCGCCGCCATCGCGCTGGCGCTCGCCGCCGGCTCCGCCGCCACCGCCCAAACTGCGGGCCAGACCGTGGCCCAGGCCGACAGCGCCTGGTTCACCGACGCCAAGGCGGTGATCGACGCCCGCCTCGCCGCGCAGCCGATCGTGAAGCGCGCCAAGAACGTGATCCTGTTCGTCGCCGACGGCATGGGGGTCGGCACCAACTACGCGGTGCGCGTGTTCGACGGCCAGCAGAAGGGGATGCTGGGCGAAGAGAACGTGCTGCCCTATGAGGCCTTCCCCAATGTCGCCCTGGTCAAGACCTACAACATCAACGCCCAGACCCCGGATTCGGCCCCGACCGCCGGCGCGATGAACACCGGCGTGAAGCAGCGCTTCAACCTGATCAACCTCGGTGAGAACGCCATCACCAAGGACTGCTCGACCGAGGCCGCCAACCAGCTGACCACCTTCGCCGAAGTGGTGAACGGCATGGACAAGTCGGTGGGCGTCGTCTCCACCGCCCGCCTGACCCATGCGACGCCGGCCGCCGTCTACGCCAAGACCGCCTATCGAGACTGGGAGGATGCGGCGCCCGAGGGCTGCATGGACATCGCCTCCCAGATGGCCGAGGCGATGAAGTCGGGGCTGATCGACGTGGCGCTCGGCGGCGGCCGGCGTCATTTCCTGCCCGAGACCGCGACCGACGCCGAGGGCAAGACCGGCAAGCGCAAGGACGGCAAGGACCTGGTGGCCGAGATGATCGCCGCCGGCGCGCAGTTCATCCACGATGACGAGACCGCCAAGGCGGCGAAACTGGACGGGACCCCGATCGTGGGGCTCTTCGAGTCGAGCCACATGAAATACGAATATGACCGGACCGGAGAGCCCTCGCTCGCCGAGATGACCGCGATGGCGATCAAGTCGCTTTCGACCAACGCGAACGGCTTCTATCTCGAGGTCGAGGGCGGCCGGGTCGACCATGCCAACCATGACGGCAACGCCTTCCGCGCCATGACCGACGGCGTCGCCTTCGCCCAGGCCGTGGCGATGGCCGATGAGCTGACCGACGACCAGGACACCCTGATCATCGTCACCGCCGACCACGAGCACGCCATCGCCTTCAACGGCTATTGCGGCCGCGGCACCCCGATCACCGGCCTGTGCTACGATGTCGACGACAAGGGCATCAAGCACTCGGCCGATCTCGCGACCGCCGACGATGGCAAGCCCTATCCGGTGATCGGCTTCCTCAACGGCCCGGGCTCGATCCTGGTCAAGCAGGCGGACGGGACCTATTCGGGCACGCGCCCCGAACTGACCCAAGCGCAGGCGCTCGACCCCGAGTTCCTGCAGCAGGCGCTGATCCCCAAATCCTCCGAGACCCATTCGGGCGAGGACGTGGCGGCCTGGGCGAAGGGGCCCTATGCGCATCTGCTGGGCGGCACCATCGAGCAGAACGTGATCTTTCATGTGATGATGCACGCCGTCTCGGCGGAGTGAGCCTTTTCTGATGACGGGGGCCCGTTCCGGCGGGCCCCCGTCGCCGTTTTCCGGGAGAGTTCCAATGGTTGTCCGTCGCCGCCTGCTGTCCTTCCTCGCCGTCGCCGCCTGCGCGCCGGGGATGCGCCTGCGCGCGGCGGAGACGCTGAGGATGCGCGACCTTTACGAAAAAGACCTCAGCTTTTCCGCGCTTGCCAAGCGGCTGGAAGGGGAGCGGGTGGAAGTGAGCGGCTTCATGGCCCCGCCGCTGAAGGCGGAGAGCCGGTTTTTCGTGCTCACCAAGCGCCCGATGGCCACCTGTCCGTTTTGCGAGAGCGAGGCGGAATGGCCCGACGACATCCTCGCGGTGTTTTCGCAACGGGTGATCGCGCCGATCCCGTTCAATGTGCCGGTGGTGGGCGAAGGCGTGCTGGCGCTTGGGCCGCATACCGACCCCGAGACCGGCTTCGTCAGCCGGGTGCGGCTGGAACGCGCCTCGGTCGAGCGGGCATGACGCGAGCGTTCGGGCGGGCGGAGATCGCGGCGGCGGGCCCTCCGGTCCCTGATCTGGTGATGGAGGGGGTGGAGGTCCGCGCGCCCGATGGCAGGGTGATCCTGCGGGTGGGTCGGCTGGAGGTTCGGGCGGGCACGACGCTCGGCATCCGCGGGCCTTCGGGCGCGGGAAAATCGACGTTGCTGCATGTGGCGGCGGGGCTGGTTCCGGTGTCGGCGGGGCGGGTGGCCTGGGGCGGGACCGACCTTGCCGCGCTGTCCGAGACCGAGCGCGACGCCTTCCGGCGCGCGCGGCTCGGTCTGATTTTTCAAGATTTTCTGTTGTTCGAGGCTGTCGGCGCTCGAAAACGCCGCCGTGGCCGCGGCCTGGGCGCCGGGGGCGGAACGCGCGGCGATCCGGGCGCGGGCGGCTGGGCTGCTGGAGCGTTTCGGCGCGCCGCGGGACCGGGACGTGGCGACGCTGTCGGGTGGCGAACGGCAGCGGGTGGCGGCGGCGCGGGCGCTCGCCTGCGACCCGGCCGCGATCCTCGCCGATGAGCCGACCGCGAGCCTTGATCGCGAAAACGCCGACCGGCTGGTGGGCGACCTGATGGGACTGGCGCGCGAGGCCGGGCGCACGGTGATCGCGGTCAGCCATGACGCGGCGCTGATCGCGGCGATGGACCGCGTGGTGCAGGTGGTCGACGGGGCGGTGCGGGGATGATCGAGGCGATCTGGGCGTTTTGGGCCGACGCGCCCCCCGCCACGCAGGACGCGGTCTGGCTGGCGGCTCTGCTGATCCCGGCCGCGCTGACCGGGGTTTTGGTGCTGCGCGGGCAGGCTCCGTGGTCGCTGGTGCGTGCGCTGCTGCTGCGGTTTCGGTGGACCAACCTGCTCTTCGCGCTGCTGATGGCGCTGTCGGTCGGCCTCGGCGCCGCGCTGATCGCGCAGGAACGCGCGGTGCGCGAGGGCTCGGCCCGGGCCGCGGCGCCCTTCGATATTCTGGTCGGGGCGCCGGGCGACGAGATCGGGCTGATGCTCGCCGCCGTCTACCTGCAACCGGCCGCTGTGCCGTTGCTGGGCGGCGATGTGCTCGAAAGACTGCAACGAGACGACCGTCTCAGCCTCGTCGCGCCGCTGGCTTTCGGCGACAGCCATGACGGGGACGCGATCGTCGGGACCACGGAAGCCTTCCTTGAAAAGCTCGGCGGGCCGCTGACCGAAGGACGGGTGTGGGCGAACGCGCATGAGGCGGTGGTCGGCGCGCGATCCGCGCTGCGCCTCGGCGACGAGATCGAGCCCGCCCATGGCGCGGGCGCCGCGGCCGAAGAGCACGCCCATCAAGGCGCCCGTCTGACCGTGGTCGGGCGCATGGCCCCGACCGGCGGGCCCTGGGACCGCGCCGTCGTCGTCCCGGTGGAATTCGTGTGGGAGGTCCACGGCCTCGCCAATGGCCACGCGCCGGGAGACGACCGTCTCGGCCCCCCCTTCGACCCTGCCCATTTCCCCGGAACGCCCGCCTTCGTGGTCTCGGCCCGGACCCTCGCCGGCGCCTATGGCGCACGGGCACGACATTCCGACGCGACCTCCATGGCCTTCTTCCCCGGCGCGACGCTGAGCCGGCTGCATCTGCTGCTGGGCGATCTGCGCGAGGCGATGTCGCTGATGGCGCTGGCCGCCCAGGCGCTGTCGGCGGCGGGGGTGCTGGGCGGGCTGGTGGCGCTGACCCGGCTCTTCGCGCGCCGCTTCGCGCTGATGCGCGCGCTGGGCGCCCCGCGGCGCTTCGTTCTGGCGGTGGTCTGGGCCTATGCGGCGACGCTGATGGGGGCGGGGGCCGCGCTGGGGCTGGCGTTCGGGCGGGCAGGGGCCTGGGCCTTGTCCGCGGCGCTGTCGGCGCGCACCGATCTGGCGCTTTCGGCCGGCATCGGCTGGCCCGAGGCGCATCTCGCGGCCGCGGTGTTCTCCCTGACCACGCTGCTGGCGCTCGCCCCCGCGCTCGCGGCTTACCGTCGCCCCGCGGTGGCGGATCTGCGCGGCGGCTGAGCCGCTTGGCGCTTGCCCCGGCCGAGCGGGAAGGCCATACCCCCGGGACCACCGGCCGCGTCGCCGCAGGTCCGTTGACCCACGGCGAGGTTGCGCCTAGCTGACCTTCGTCGGCCCCCGTCGCGCATCCGCGCGCGAGCGGGGCCTATCGCAGCGAATTCCAAGGGCCGATCCATGCTTCAGCGCACCGTCGAGACCGACGCCCCCGGCCAAGGCCGCCTCGCCCACGCCCCGGCGGACCATCCGGCGCAGCCGCGGGCGAAGATCGGGGTGATGCTGGTCAATCTCGGCACGCCCGACGCGACCGATTACTGGTCGATGCGCCGCTATCTGGGCGAGTTCCTGTCGGATCGCCGGGTGATCGACCTCAACCCGTGGTTCTGGCAGCCGCTGCTGCAGCTGATCATCCTGACCAAGCGCCCGTTCAGCTCCGGCAAGAACTACGCCGGGATCTGGAACAACGAGCTGAACGAGAGCCCGCTGCTGACCACCACCCGATCCCAGGCCGAGCTTCTGGCCGCGCGGATGGCGGGCGATGCGGGGGTGATGGTCGACTACTGCATGCGCTACGGAAATCCCTCCACCGAATCCCGGGTTAAGGCGATGCAGGCGGCGGGCTGCGAGAAGATCCTGTTCTTCCCGCTCTACCCCCAATACGCCGGGGCCACGACCGCGACCGCCAACGACGCGTTCTTCGCCGCCCTGATGAAGCTCAACTGGCAGCCCGCCAGCCGCACCGTGCCGCCCTATGCGGCCAATCCGCTCTATATCGACGCGCTGGCCAAGTCGGTGGAGCGCGCCTATGCGGGCATGGACAAGCGCCCGGACGCGCTGGTCACCTCCTATCACGGCCTGCCCAAGCGCTATCTGGTGGAGAAGGGCGACCCCTATCATTGCCAATGCGCCGCCACCACGCGCCGCCTGCGCGAGCGTCTCGGCTTCCCGCCCGAAGAGGTGGTGCTGACCTTCCAGTCCCGCTTCGGCGCCGAGGAATGGCTGCAGCCCTATACGGTGGAGGAGGTCGCGCGCCTCGCCCATGCCGGCAAGAGGCATATCGCGGTGATGGCCCCGGCCTTCTCCTCCGACTGCGTGGAGACGCTCGAGGAGATCAACGAGGAGATCAAGGACGCCTTCATGGAGGC
>NZ_JBSRTQ010000167.1:0-8549 GCF_055129145.1 Albimonas sp.
CGGCCGCCTCCAGCCGCGCCTCGGTGGCGGCGTCGGCCGCCCGGACCTCCGGCGGCGCGTCGGCGAGCATCGGGGCCACGTCCCGGTCGGGCGAGGCCGGGATCCTCCGGCCATGCTCCGTCTCCGGGGCATGGTCCGCCGCTGCGTGACGATGGGTCTTCGGGGAGGCGTCGTGTGTGTTCAGGATTTCACGCCCGATGAGGCCGGCGCGGTCTTTGCCGCGTCGTCGGCGCAGAAAATGTCATGCAGAACCATCAGGATCCGCGCCGCGCGCTGGTCGGCGATGCGGTAGAAGATGGTCTTGCCGTCTCGGCGGTTGTCCACCAGCCCCTCCAGACGCAGCCGCGACAGCTGCTGCGACACCGCGGACTGGCGGGCGGAGATCAGACGCTCGAGCTCGGTCACCGACCGCTCGCCCTCCGCCAGATGGCACAGGATGCGCAGCCGACCCTCATGGGCGAGCGCCTTGAGAAGCGCCGTGGCTTCGTCTGCATTGGCCTCCATCACATCCATCGCGCTCGGCGCGTCGATGGCGAGATCACTGTTTTCGGCGAGACCTTTGGGGCGGGCCATGGGCACTGGACTCTATGCATGGCGCATGGGCCCCTGCCGTCCGTCATGCGACGGCCGACCTGGACCCAAGGCGCGCTTGGTCAGGCATGGACCTGCTGGCGATCTGGCTCGCGGTCCTGACTGCACGGACACGGCGGGGGCGCCGGGGACGTCCGCCGAGGGCTTGTCTCTGCGACGAAGCCATCGAAGATGGACAAGCCGCAAGACGCTTCTACCTATCATACCCGTCGGTTTGGCGCAAAAAAGGCAGCGGGGCTGTCGGGTCCTGTCCCGTCGGCGCGCCGACGCCCGCGGAAGGAGAAAACATGTCCCTCGCGATCCTCGTTCCCCTGATCGGCGCCGCGATGGCGGCGGCGCTCACCGGCGCCCTGTTCAAGCCCGGCGACTGGTATCAGGACCTCATCCGCCCGCGCTGGACCCCGCCGAACTGGGTGTTTCCGGTGGTCTGGACCACGCTTTACACGCTGATGACCTGGGCCGCGATCCGGCTGGCCGGCGTCGCGCTGTCGGGCGACGAGGGGGTGGAGGCCGAGCTCGCGCGGGAGGCGGCGTTGACGGCGTTGGCTTTTCATGGATTGCAACTGGTCCTGAACGCGAACTGGTCGCCGCTGTTCTTCGGCGCGCATCGGGCGGGCGTCGCGCTGGCGGTGATCGGGGCGCTGTTCCTCGCGGTGATCGCCGAGCTGGTCTTCGCGGTGCAGGCCGATCCGATCGCGGGCCTGCTGCTCGCCCCCTATCCGGTCTGGATCGCGACGGCGTTCGCGCTCAACTTCTCGATCTGGCGCAACAACCCGCCGGAGGCGTTCCGCCGGCCCCGGTGAAATTTTTTCGCCCCGTTCGCGAGATGATCGGGGGGAGTCCGTCCGGGGCCCCCCCGAACTGCCTGAAACGCAGCCAAATGCCGCGGAATTAACCCAAGCGATTCGCCGTCGAATATGTTTATTTCGCGACCCCGGCCCCAGGACGTTCGTCGCAATGTTCGTCGCCGGGACCCGGCGCGCCCACAGGGGGTCGTCGGCCGGCGGCGCGCCCATCAGGGTCCGCGTCGCGACGCAGCCTTGCGCGGCTCCCTCCGGCGATCGGATCCCGGCGGCCGCCCTGAGCCACGGAGACGAGAGCCGTATGGATTACGAGGGTTTCTTCCGCTCGGAGATCGACGCGCTTCGCGCCGAGGGCGAATATCGCGTGTTCGCCAATCTGGAACGGCATGTGGGCGAATTCCCCCGCGCCACCCGCCGGCGCGACGCCGCCGGGGCAGGGGCGAACGACGCCGAGCACCAGGTGACCGTGTGGTGTTCGAACGACTATCTCGGCATGGGCCAGAACGCGGATGTGCGCGCCGCCATGGTCCACGCCATCGAGACCTGCGGCGCCGGCGCCGGCGGCACCCGCAACATTTCGGGCACCAATGTTCACCATGTGAACCTGGAGGCCGAACTCGCCGACCTCCACGGCAAGCAGTCGGCGCTGCTGTTCACCTCCGGCTACGTGTCGAACTGGGCGGCGCTGGGCACGCTTGGCGCGCGCCTGCCGGGCTGCGTGATCCTGTCGGACGCGCTCAACCACGCCTCGATGATCGAGGGCATGCGCCATTCCCGCGCCGCCAAGCGGATCTGGAAGCATAACGACCCCGAGGATCTGCGCCGCAAGCTGGCCGAGCTCGACCCGGCGCTGCCCAAGGTGGTGGCGTTCGAGAGCGTCTATTCCATGGACGGCGACATCGCCCCGATCAGGGAGATCCTTGATGTTGCGGAAGAATTCGGCGCCATGACCTATCTCGACGAGGTTCACGCCGTCGGCCTCTACGGCCCCCGCGGCGGCGGCGTGGCCGAGCAGGAGGGTCTGATGGACCGGGTCACCCTGATCGAGGGCACGCTCGGCAAGGCGTTCGGGGTGATGGGCGGCTACATCGCCGGCTCCGCCGCGCTCTGCGACTGGGTGCGCAGCTACGCTTCGGGCTTCATCTTCACCACGTCGCTGCCGCCCGCGGTGGCGGCCGGGGCCTGCGCCTCGATCCGCCATCTCAAGGCCTCGGACGCGGAACGGATGCAGCAGCGGCGCATGGTGGCGCTTCTGCGCAAGCGTCTGGACCAGATGGGCATTCCGCATCTGCCCAATCCGTCGCATATCGTGCCGGTGATGGTCGGCGACGCGGCCAAGTGCAAGATGATCTCCGACATCCTGCTCGACGATCACGGGGTCTACGTGCAGCCGATCAACTACCCCACGGTGCCGCGGGGGACGGAGCGGCTGCGCTTCACCCCCTCGCCCCTGCACTCCGAGGCGGATGTCGAGCATCTGGTCCAGTCGCTCCACGCGCTGTGGAGCCAGTGCGCCCTGAGCCGCGCCGTCGCCTGACCTCGGGGGCTGGCCCGTCTCGCGCGCCCCTCGCCCGATCCGGCGCGGGGCGCGCGAAGCGCGTGAGCCGTCCCGAGCCGTTCCCAGCAGAGAGACCCCGATGAAAGCCACTCACATCCTGACCGCGCTCGGTCTCGTCGCCGCTCTGGCCGTCCCCGCCGCCCGGGCCGGCGATGCCGAGGCCGGCGAGAAACTCTTCGCCCGCTGCAAGGCCTGCCACATGATCGCCCATGGCGACGAGGTGATCGTCCGGGGCGGCAAGACCGGTCCCAACCTCTATGGCGTGGTCGGGCGCAAGGTCGGCGCCGAGGAAGGGTTTCGATACGGCAAGGGGTTCGAGGAGGCCAACGCCGCCGGCCTGGTCTGGACCGAGGCCGAGGTCGCGGCCTATGTCCAGGATCCGACCGGCTGGATCCGGGAGAAGACCGGCGACGGCTCGGCCCGCTCCAACATGGCGTTCAACCTGCGCAAGGGCGGCGAGGACGTGGCCGCCTACCTCGCCGGCGTCGCCGAGTAAGTCCCGCGGAGCGGCGCGAACCCCGGCGCCGCCCCGCCGCGAACCGCGTGTGATCGGCGCCGCTCTCGGGTCCAGCCGCCGCGCGGCGCCTCGCCGGCGCCGGCGCTCCGGGCCCATCCGCGCGACGCCCGGGGGCGCCGGCTTCCGCCCCGACCGCCCGCCGCGCGTCAGGCCCGACTCGACCCGTCGCCGGGCGGGCTCGGCCGGTCGGGGGCTTCGACCTCTTCGGGCGACGCGGGCTCGGGGCGCGCGCGCTCCTGGATCACCCGGTCGCGTTGGTCGGGGGGGTAGGCGTCGAGCGGCGGCGGGCCGCCCCACAGCGCCCGCATCGTCACGTCCTGCGCGATCGGCGAGGCCGCGCCCGATCCGCTGCCGCCATGCTCCACCACCACCGCCACCGCATAGCGCGGCTTGTCATAGGGCGCGAAGCTGACGAAGAGCGCGTGGTCCCGACGCTCCCAAGGCAGGTCCTCGTTGCGGATCACGCCGGCGGCGCGCTCCGCCGCGGTGATCCGGCGGACCTGGCTGGTGCCCGACTTGCCGGCCATCGCCACGCCGTCGGTCATGATCCGCGCCCGCCGGGCGGTGCCGCGCCGGTCGTTGACCACCGCCCACATCCCCTCGCGCACCATACGCAGATGCGCGACGTTCACATCCAGCACCGGCGGCGTCGGGTCGGGCAGCGGCCGTCCCGCCTCGCCCCGCACCAGCCGCGGGCTGACCGCGCGCCCGGTGGCGATCCGCGCGGTCATCACCGCCAGATGCAGCGGCGAGGCCAGCACATAGCCCTGGCCGATCCCGGTGTTGAGCGTGTCGCCCATCAGCCAGGGCTGATCGTAGCTCGCCCGCTTCCAGTCCTTGGTGGGCGCCACGCCCTCGGCCACCACCGGCAGCGGCAGGTCGTGACGCACCCCCACCCCCAGCCGATGCGCCATGTCGGAGATCGCGTCGACGCCCACCCGCCGCGCGATCTCGTAGAAATACACGTCGCAGGACTGCGCCAGCCCGTCGCGCAGGGTCAGGTTGCCATGCCCGCCGCGCCGCCAGCAGTGGAAGTAACGGTCGCCCAGCTTGTAGCGCCCGTTGCAGTAGATCTTTTCGGCGTTGTCGATGACCCCGGCTTCCAGCGCCGCCAGCGCCACGACCATCTTGAAGGTGGATCCCGGCGGGTAGAGGCCGGAGACCGTCTTGTTCGACAGCGGCCGATAAGGGTCGTCCATCAGCGCCCGCCAGTTCTTGGACGAGATGCCGAAGACGAACTGGTTCGGCTCGTAGCCCGGCGAGGATGCGCAGGCCACCAGGTCGCCGGTCACCACGTCCATCGCCACCACCGCCGCGCTTTCGCCCGCCAGCCGGTTCATGGCGTAGCGCTGCAGGTCGAGATCCACGGTCAGCTGCAGGTCGGCGCCCGGCGCGCCTTCCTCCCGGCTCAGCTCGCGCACCTTGCGGCCGCGCGCGTTGACCTCGATCCGGCTGAGCCCGGCATGGCCGCGCAGCGTGTCCTCCGCGAGCGACTCCACCCCCGATTTGCCGATCTGGAAATCGGGGATCTGGAACAGCGGCGTCCGGCCCTCGTCCTCGACCAGCTCGCGTTCCGAGACGCGGCCGACATAGCCCACCACATGCGCCATCGACATGCCCTCGGGGTAGAAGCGGGTCTGGCCCACCTCCACGTCGATGCCGGGCAGGGCGGGGGCGTTGGCGTTGACGCGCGCGAAATCGGCCCAGTCGAGATGCTCGGTCACCGTCACCGGCACGAAGGAGGATTTGCGGCGGATGTCGCGCAGCACCCGCTCGCGCTCATGCGGCTCGATCCGGATCAGGCGGCCGAGGCGGTCCAGCGTCTCCTCGACGTCGCCGGCCTGCTCGCGGATCAGGACCACGCGGTAATTCTGGTTGTTCACCGCGAGCGGCGCGCCGTCGCGATCGAAGATCTGGCCGCGGGCCGGCGGGATCAGCCGGATGTTGATGCGGTTCTCCTCGGCCAGCAGGCGATAGCGCTGGGCGTCCTCGACCTGCAGCGCGCGCATCCGCCACGCGAGCGTGCCCATGACGCCCGCCTGGGCGCCGAGCAGCAGCAGCCCGCGGCGCGTCAGCCGGACGGATCGCACGGGGGGTGGGCGCCAGCGGCTCATGCGTCGGCCTCCCGCGGCGAGGCGCCGAGCCGCAGCACATAGCGCAGGAAACCCGCCACCACCGGAATGGCCAGCGCGGTGAAGGCCACATGCGGGGCGAGCGCGGCCGGGGAGGGCGGCTGGGCGAAGGTCAGCGCCATCATCAGCCATTGCACCGCCACCGCCGCGGCATAGACCAACGCCGCCGCCGCCCAGTCGCCCAGCACCGATCGCGGGGCGGGCAGCAGCCGGGCGCGCAGGCGCAGCGCCTCCGCCCCCAGCATCAGCGACAGCGCGCCTGCGCCCAGCGGCCCGCCCAGCAGCGCGTCGCGGATCAGCGTCAGCGCGAAGACCAGCAGCAGCGGCGTCGCCTCCGGCCGGCGCAGGGCGAAGAAGCTGAGCACGCACCAGAAAAGGTCGGGGATCGGCGCGTCGGGCAGGGGCCCGAGCGGGGCCAGCTGCGCCATCAGCGCCGCCAGCGCGCAGATCGTCAGCACCGTGGCCGAAAGCGCTTTTCGAAGCGCCGCGCCCGGGCCGGTCATGGTCGCGTTCCGCGCGAGGCGGCGGGGCCGGGCGCAGCCTCGGTCGCGGGCGCGGCAGGGGCGTCGGGCGCGGCGGGCGGCCCCGGCGGGGTCTCGTCCAGCGGTTCGCCGCGGCGGATCAGGCCGCCGGGGCTGTCGATCTCGGTATCGGGGCGGTAACGCAGCACCCGCACGAATTCCAGCCGCTCGAGGTCGGCGGCGAGCCGGGTGCGCGGGGTCCCGTCCGGCCCCGCGATCAGCAGGCCGATGGCGAGCTCGGGCGGGAACACCTCGCCGTCGCCCGACGTCACCACCCGGTCGCCGGGCCGCACCTCGTCGGGATCCTCGAGGAAGTCGAGCCGGGGGGAGGGGCCGCCGTCGCCCGACAGGATCGCGCGGCGCCCCGAGGGCCGGATCAGCACCGGAATGCGCGAGGAATAGTCGGTGAGGTAAAGGATCCGCGCCGCCCGCCGCCCAAGCCCCACGACCCGGCCGGCCAGCCCCGCGCCGTCCATCACCGCCGCCCCGTCCATCACCCCGTCGCGCCGGCCGACATTGATCAGCCCGGTGGCGAGGAACGGCCCGCCCGAGTCTCCGATCACCTCGCCGGTGACGAAGCCGAGCGAGGGCGACAGCCGCACGTTGTTGAGCGCGCGCAGGCGGGCGTTCTCCTGCTCCAGCGCCAGCGCGCTCTCGCGCCAGGCCTTAAGGCGCTGGATCTCGTGGCGCAGGCCCTCGTTCTGCTCGTAGACCCGCACGAAGTTCTGGAAATCGGCGCTCATCGCCGAGAGGAAATCGAGCGGCCCGGCCGCGCGTTCGATCATCGGCAGCAGGCCGTCGACGATGCCCATGCGGACGCGGTCGACGCGCGGATTGTCGAGCCGCCAGAAGGCGAAGACCGCGATCAGGAACAGGCTGAGCACCAGCAGCAGGATGCGCCGCAGCGCCCGCGCCGCGCCGCCTTCGGCGATGCTGTCGTCCCTGGCCATGGCCGATTTCGTCCGTCCGCGTGTTGGTTCGTGTTTTATCTATATGGGTTAACGTTTTCGATACGTTAACGGGCGGGCGCCGCCGGCGCCGCTTGCGCCAGCCTGATCCCGCAATCCGCCCCGGTCAACGCCGGGGCGCGATGTTCGGGCTCGATCTCCGGGCTCGGCGCCCGCCACGTCGCCGCCGCGACGCCGGTCCCGGCGGGCCGCCGCCGCCCTCGATCCGCAGGGGGCGCCGGCTCCCGTCCTGTCCGCCCGCCTCAACCCTTGTAGTTGAGGATGTGGATCAGGTCCTTCTCATGCTCCAGCGCCTTGCCGGTGCCGAGCGCCACGCAGCTGAGCGGCTCTTCGGCCGTGGTGATCGCGAGCCCGGTCTGCTCGCGCAGCGCCAGGTCCAGATCGCCCAGCAGCGCCCCGCCCCCGGTCAGCATCACGCCGCGGTCGACGATGTCGGCGGCGAGGTCCGGCGGCGTGGCTTCCAGCGCCGACATCACCGCTTCCTTGATCTGCATCACGGGCTCGGCCAGCGCCTCGGCGATCTGGCCCTGGGTGACCTCGATCTCCTTGGGGATGCCGTTGAGCAGGTCGCGGCCCCGGATCTCGATGGACCGGCCGCGGCCGTCCTCGGGCATCCGCGCCGTGCCGATGGTGCACTTGATCCGCTCGGCCGTGGCCTCGCCGATCAGGATGTTCTGCTGGCGGCGCAGATAGGAGATGATCGCCTCGTCCATCTTGTCGCCGCCGACCCGGATGGATCGCGCATAGACGATGTCGCCCAGCGACAGCACCGCGACTTCCGTGGTGCCGCCGCCGATGTCGACGACCATGGAGCCGGTCGCCTCGGTGATCGGCATGCCGGCGCCGATGGCGGCCGCGATCGGCTCCGGGATCAGCGCGGCTTTCCGCGCGCCCGCGGCCATCACCGACTCGCGGATGGCGCGCTCTTCCACCGGCGTCGCGCCATAGGGCACGCAGACGATGATCTTGGGGCTGGCGAAGGACCCGCGCCGGTGCACCTTGCGGATGAAGTGCTTGATCATCTCCTCCGCCACATCGAAGTCGGCGATGACCCCGTCGCGCATCGGACGGATCGCCTGGATCGAGCCGGGTGTGCGGCCCAGCATCAACTTGGCGTCCTCGCCGACCGCGAGCACCTCTTTCTTGCCGTTCTTGGTGGCGAACGCGACCACGGAAGGTTCGTTCAGCACGATGCCGCGCCCCTTCACGTAGACGAGCGTGTTCGCGGTACCGAGATCTATGGCCATATCGGCCGAGAACATCCCGAAGAGGCTGCTCAACATCTGCCTGTCCTTGCGTGCGGCCGCGCTGACCGGGCGGCCCCGGCGCGGTGGTCCTGCGGGGCGCGACTCGGCCCGGGGTTCGGCGGAAAATATGGGGGCGGGGCCGACAAGCCAACCCCGGCTGTTCCGAGCGCGCGCTGCAGGAGACTCATCACGGCACATTGCGCTCTTTCGCG
>NZ_JBSRTQ010000168.1:0-8569 GCF_055129145.1 Albimonas sp.
GCGTCGCCGTTTCCCGGCTCGCGCCGGGGCGCGGGGTTTCCCGGCGCCGCTCCGGGCGCGGCCCGACGGACCGCGCGGGGAGCGGGGCCGGGGCCCGCGGGGCGTCCCCGATCAATGGATCGAGACGAAGAAACGATCGGCGCGCCAGTTCCAGACCTCCCAGAATTCGCCGCCGAAGCTCAGCGCGATCAGATCGGCGCGCCCCACGAGATTCTCGAACGGCACCATGCCGACGCTCTGGCGGCTGTCGTTGGAGTTGTCGCGATTGTCGCCCATGAAGAAGTAATGCCCCTCCGGCACCCGGAATTCGCGGGTGTTGTCCGACAAGGTCGAGAGATTGTCGTCGGCGTTCAACACCAGATGCTCGACCCCGTTGGGCAGCGTCTCGATGAACCGCTCCTTGAGGCACATGACCTTGCCGTCTTCGCGCGGGTAGTCCTTGCACTGCAGGGAATGCCCGGGGACCACCGGTTCGATGAACACGCCGTCGGGGCGCTGCGGGGCGACTTCGCCGTTGATGTGGAGCAGGCCGCCCTTCATCTGGATCACGTCGCCGGGCAGGCCGATCAGGCGCTTGACGTAGTCTTCGTTGTTGGCGGGATGCTTGAAGACGATGACGTCGCCGCGCTCGGGCTCCGACGAGAAGACCCGGCCCGAGAACGGCCCGGCCGAGAACGGGAACGAGTGACGCGAATAGCCGTAGGCGTATTTCGAGACGAACAGGAAGTCGCCGATCAGCAGCGTCGACTTCATGGAACCTGAAGGGATCCAGAACGGCTGGAACAGGAGGGAGCGGAAGATCCCCGCGATCAGAAGGGCGTAGACGACGGTCTTGAGCAGCTCGCCGAAGCCTTCCTTCTTCTGCGCCTTGGCCATTTGGTTCCTGTCCTGGTGTGTTCCGCGGGCGCGGTCGCCGCCGGCGCGCAGGGCGATCCGAGGCGGGCGGCGGGCGGGCGTTTGTCGCCCTCGGGCCGGGGCAAGTCAAGGCGCGGGTCGGCGCAGGGGGGCCGGGCCGCTCAGGTCATGCGGCCGGCGGCGGGGTAGGGGGCGGGGGGCGTGCCGGGGGGCAGCGCCTCGATGATCACGAAGGCCTGCGCATAGGGATGGTCGTCGGTGATGGTGACGTGGATCCGCCCCTCCCACCCTTGGGGGATCAGCCCGTCCATCCGGGCGAGGGCGCCGCCGGTCAGCAGCATGGTCGGCTGGCCGGAGGCGAGGTTCGCCACCCCCATCTCCTTCCACGCGACCCCCATGCGCAGCCCGGTGCCGAGCGCCTTGGAGCACGCCTCCTTCGCCGCCCAGCGCTTGGCATAGGAGGCGGCGCGCTCCTTGCGCCGCTCGGATTTCGCCTGCTCGATATCGGTGAAGACGCGGTTGACGAAGCGGGCGCCGAACCGCTCAAGCGTGCGCTCGATCCGGCGGATGTCGGCGATGTCGGACCCGATGCCCACGATCATCGGCTGATCCCCCCGAGGATGAGCGCGAGGCCGGCGGCGCCGAACATCGCGCCGAACACCCCTTCCAGCCAGCGGCGGAGGCGCGCGTAGACCTCGGTCGCGCGGCGGGTGGAGAAGACGACGGCGTAACCGGGGAAGATGATCGCGCCGAGGATTCCGCACATGATCACCACTTCGGCGAGCTCGATCGGCGAGGCGTCGGGGCCGACGGCGAGGGAGAACAGCGCCCCCCAGAACAGGATGGATTTGACGTTGGTCAGGTGCAGGGCGATGCCGCGCAGGAAGGCCATGCGAAGATCGCGGGCGGAGATGGCGCGGGGCGGAGGGGCGTTCTTCGCGAGCGCCCGGCGGAGCGAGCGGTAGCCGAGCCACAGCAGATAGGCGCCGCCGAGATAGCGCACCGCCTCCATCAGCGCGGGGCTGCCCATCATCAGGGCCGAGACCCCGGCCGCGGCCATCGCCGACCAGAAGATCGAGCCGCACCAGACGCCCCCCGACAGCGCCAGCGCGATGGGCCGGCCTCGCGCGAGGGCGGTGGCGGAGATCGCCAGCGTCGAGGGGCCGGGCGAGAAGATGGTCGCGAGATAGATCGCGGCCACCGAGGCGAGATCGCCCGTGGTCATGAGGCGGCCGAGGCGGGCGCGCGGAGCTGGCGGGCGAGGTCGACGGCCGCCCGGAAGGCGAGCGTCAGCCCGGCGGCGGCGAAGAGCATGGCGAAGGCCGCCTCGATCCGGCGGCGGGCGCGGGCATGGGCGCGGATCAACGGCGCGGTGGAGAAGATCAGCGCGTAGCCGAAGTTGATCGTGACGGCCATCGCGGCGCAGCCGGCGAGCAGGGTGAAGGTGGCCGAGGGCGCGGCGTGGGCGGGCAGCCCGACGGTGATGATCGCGGCCCAGCCGAAGATCGCCTTGGGATTGGCGAGGTGCATCGCGAGCCCGCGCCGGAACCACCGGCCGAGGCTGCGGGAGGCGGCGGGTTCGGGCAGGGCGCCCGGCGCAGGGTCGGGCGTCGCCGCCGACCGCCCCATCTTCCAGGCGAGATACGCCAGATAAAGCGCGCCCGCGAGCTTCAACGCGATCAGCGCCCAGCCGGCCGAGGCCAGCACCGCCGCCAGCCCCCCCGCCGCCAGCGCGCCCAGCGTGCAGGAGCCTGCGACCACGCCCGCGGCGAGACCCATCGCCGCCCGGCGCCCCGAGCCGAGCCCGGTCGCCATGATCGCCAGCGTCGTCGGTCCCGGCGAGGCGGAGGCGACCGCGAAGGCGGCGAAGCCGAGCCAGAGCGCGCTCACGCCGCGCCCTCGCCGAACGCCTCGCGGCGGGCCAGGTCCATCGCGGCGCGCATCCGGCGGATGGCGCTGTCGAGGCCGGAGAAGATCGCCTCGCCCACCAGGAAATGCCCGATGTTGAGCTCGGCGACCTCCGGGAAGGCGGCGACGGGGGCGACGGTGTCGTAGGTCAGGCCGTGGCCGGCGTGAACCTCGAGCCCAAGCGAATGGCCGAAAGCGGACATCTCGCGCAGTTTTTCGAGCTCGGCGGCGCAGTCGTCGAAGCGCCCCTCGTGATGCGCGTCGCAATAGGCGCCGGTGTGGAGTTCGATGACGGGCGCGCCGATGCGGGCGGCGGCCTCGATCTGGCGGGCGTCGGCGGCGATGAAGATGGAGACGCGACAGCCGGCCTCGCGCAGCGGCGCGATGAAATGGGCGAGGCGGTTCTCCTCGCGCGCCACTTCGAGGCCGCCCTCGGTGGTCCGCTCCTCGCGCCGCTCGGGCACGATGCAGACCGCATGGGGGCGGTGGCGGAGCGCGATGGCCTGCATTTCGGGCGTGGCGGCCATCTCGAAGTTGAGCGGCAGGGTGAGTTCGGCCACCAGCGCCTCGATGTCGGGATCGGTGATGTGGCGGCGATCCTCGCGCAGATGGGCGGTGATGCCGTCGGCGCCGGCGGCCTCGGCGATGCGGGCGGCGCGGATCGGGTCCGGATGCGCGCCGCCGCGGGCGTTCCGGATGGTGGCCACGTGGTCGATGTTGACGCCGAGGCGCAGGCGGCCGTGGACGGGAGTGTTCATGGGGTCGGCTCCGGACGGGGACTCGTTCGCAGACCATAGGGCTTCGCGGCGGCTCTGTCTCGGGCCCGGGCGCCGCGGCGCGGCCGCGCGACCACCGGGGCGCGGGCGGGGGCGGGGCGCCCGCGCGGCGTTGCGGCGGCGGCGCCGGCGGGGCCGTCTCGGGGCGGCGAGATCGGAGCCGGCCGCCGGCCGGGCCGCCTGCGGAGGCGGGAGCGCGGAGACGGCGACGCCGGCGCCCCCGGTCAGGCGCGCCGCGGGCATGCGGGCGACATCGGCGCGGCGGGGATCGCGGCGCTCCCGTCCGCGGGGCCGCTCAGCCCGGCAGGTCGCCGGCCCCGACGCCGCGGCTCAGCTTCAGCGCCTGCTTGGCCTCCTTCGCCGCCTTGCGCCGCTCCGCCGCCTCGTGGACCCGCTGCTTGGCCCGCTCCATCAGGCGCAGGCGGCGGCGGTTCTGATAGGTGGCGATCAGCGGGCGCATCACGAAATAGACCGCCGCCGACGCCGCCAGGCCGGGCAGGATGCCGCCGACCAGGTAGGGGACGAAGATCCTGTCCAGGTTCTCCCACAGCCAGCCGAAGCTCCACCCGTCCCGGGGCGGATGGATGTAGAGGCCGGTGATCCGCGCCCCCATCCACATCGAGGCCCCGGCGATGAACGGGAAGGTCAGCGGGTTGCCGGTGAAGGTGCCGGTGGCCGAGGCGAGGATGTTGCCCCGCGCCACGAAGGCCAGCGCCGCGGCGATCACGAAGTGGAAGCCGAAGAACGGCGTGAACGAGGCGAGGACCCCGCAGGCGAAGCCGAGCGCGATGCGATGGGGCGTGTCGGGCAGGCGCTGCATGCGCTTGCCGAGATAGCGGTAGCCCCGCTGCCAGCCCTTGCGCGGCGACAGGAACTCGCGGATGCGGTCGCGCACGGGCTGCGGTTCGCGACGGCGGAACACAGGGTCAGCCTCCGGCGCCGGGCAGGACGGGGGTTCGGCGTGGACGCTCCGCGGCCCCGTCCTTGCCGCGCGTCTCGTCCTTGCCGCGCGCTTCGGGCGAGCCGGCGGCCGGCGGCTTCGCCGGAGGCGCGGCGGCGACGGGCAGCGTCTGCGGTCCGCGGGCGGGGAGCACGACGGGCGCGCCGCCTGCGGCCATCGCCGCGCCGGGGGCGGCGGGGCCCGCCGGCTCGTTCGCCGGCCAGTCGCGCACATTGCGCCCCACCCCGACCCGGCCGGCGCCGTCGTTCGGCCCGCCGTCGCGTCCGCTGTTGTCGCGACCGCCGCCGTCGCGCGCCGGCATGATCCGGCGGGCGGCATGGATGATCGGCTCGGCCGCGAGCTGTCCCACGATCTGGCTCACATGCTTCACGTCGCGCACTTCCAGGTCGAAGCGCGCGCGATAGAAGTCCGGCTTGCGCTCGGTGAACTCCAGATGCGTGATGTCGGCCTTCAGATCCGCGATCACCTTGCACACCCTGGCGAGGGCTCCCTGCTCATTGGCGAAGGTCACCGTCACCGAGGTCTGGTGCGGCTGCGACCAGGCGGTCTCGGGATCCCATTTCAGGTCGACCCAAGCCTCCATGTCATCTTCGTAGGCCGCAAGCTCGGGGCAGTCTATGGCGTGAACCGTCACGCCCCGGCCCGGCGCGACGATGCCCACGATGCGGTCGCCGGGCACCGGCTCGCAGCATTCCCCGAAGCGGACCTTGCGGGCGCGCGAGACGCCGGTGACCATGGGCCGCTCGGGAGGCTCGGCGCTCAGCGGCACGTCCCAGGCGCCTTCGCGCGGGAAGAGGGTGGAGAGCACCTGAACCGCCGAGATGTCGGCCGCCCCCACAGCGCGCAGCAGGTCGTCGGCCGAATCCTCGCCCAGCCGCGACGCGGCCATGCCGAGCGCCTTGGCGCTCAGCGGCTTGCCCGCGCGCTCGAAGGCCTGGGAGACGATCTCCCGCCCGATGCGGATGTCGGATTCGCGCCGCTCCGCCCGGATCGCGCGGCGGATCGCCTGCTTGGCCCGCCCGGTGACGGCGATTTCCTCCCATACCGGCTGGGGCCGCTGGGCGTCGGCGCGGATGATCTCCACCGTCTGGCCGTTGCGCAGGCGGGTGGAGAGCGGCGCGCGCCGCCCGTCGATCTTGGCGCCCACGCAGCTGTCGCCGATGCGGGTGTGGATGTTGTAGGCGAAGTCGATCGGCGTCGCGCCCCGCGGCAGGTTGATGACCCGGCCCTTGGGGGTGAAGCAGAACACCTGGTCCTGGAACATGTCGAGCTTGACGTGCTCGAGGAATTCTTCGGGCTTCTCGGCGTTGCGGAAATCGTCGGTGAGCTGGCGCAGCCAGGTGAACGGGTCGACCACGAACCGGTTCTGGGACCGCACGCCCTCCTTGTAGGCCCAGTGCGCGGCGACCCCGGTCTCGGCCACGTCATGCATTTCGCGGGTGCGGATCTGCACTTCGACCCGCTTGGCGTTGCGCCCCGAGACGGTGGTGTGGAGCGAGCGGTAGCCGTTGGTCTTGGGCGTCGAGATATAGTCCTTGAACCGCCCCGGCACCGCGGTCCAGCGGCGGTGCACGGCGCCCAGCGCCCGGTAGCAGTCGCCTTCGTTGTCGCAGATGATGCGGAAGCCGTAGATGTCGGAGAGGCGGCCGAATTCCTGGCCCTTCTCCTCCATCTTGCGCCAGATGGCGAAGACCCGCTTCTCGCGGCCGGTGACCTCGGCCTTGATGCCCTCGGCCTTCAACAGCACGCGCAGGTCGTCGATGATCTGGGGGATGACCTCGCCGGTCGCTTCGCGCAGCTGGGCGAAGCGATGCATGATCGACACCCGGCCCTGGGGGTTGAGCACTTCGAAGGACAGGTCCTCGAGCTCGTCGCGCATCGACTGCATGCCCATGCGGCCGGCGAGCGGCGCATAGATCTCCATGGTCTCGCGCGCCTTGCGCTCCTGCTTCTCGGGGCGGAGGAACTGGATCGTGCGCATGTTGTGCAGGCGGTCGGCGAGCTTCACCAGCAGCACGCGGACGTCGCGCGACATGGCGATCAGCAGCTTGCGCAGGTTCTCCGCCTGCTCGGTCTCTTTCGAGCCGAGGTCGAGCTTGGAGATCTTGGTGACGCCGTCGACCAGCTCCGCCACCTCGTCGCCGAACTGGTCGGCGATGACCTGGTAGGTCACGCCCTCGCAGTCCTCGATGGTGTCATGGAGGAGCGCGGTGGCGATGGTGGCGTCGTCGAGCCGAAGCTCGGTGAGGATTCCGGCCACCGCGACGGGATGGCCGAAATAAGGGTCGCCATTGGCCCGACGCTGTTGCGAATGGGCCTTCGCGCCGAAGACGTAGGCGGCGTTGAGCAAGCCCTCGTCCGTGTTCGGGTTGTAGGCGAGCACCCGCTCGATCAGTTCGAACTGACGGATGAAATCGCCCAAGTTGCCTACCCCCGGGGTCGCGGCTTCGGTTCAGCCGGCGTCCCGGTCCTGTTCCGACATCAGGGCGCGGAGCAGCTGCTCCTCCGAGATGTCGTCGACCGGGGCATCGGAATCCGCGCCCGACATGAGCATGGCCATCGAGTCCTCTTCAGGCTCGTCGACCTCGATATGCCGCTGGTGGGACTGGATGAGTCCTTCCATCAGGTCGTCGGGGGTGAGGGTCTCCTCGGCGATCTCTCGCAAGGCGACCACGGGGTTCTTGTCGTTGTCGCGAGGAATCGTGATCTCCGACCCGGTGGAGATGTCGCGCGCCCGATGGGCGGCGAGCATGACCAGTTCGAACCGGTTGGTGACCTTGTCGACGCAATCCTCGACGGTGACGCGGGCCATGGCGGACGCCTCCGGTGGCAGTGTCAGGGGAACCGCTTGCCTACAGGGGCGGGGGGCGGGACGCAAGGCCGGTTTCATGAAAAGACCGAGAGGTCGCGGGTCGCGTGCGGGGCAAGTCGTCGTGACGACATCGCATCCTATTCAGGCCGGGTTCACGGAGGTTTGGAAAGTGATCGCGCGTCGCATTGCCACGCGACGAGATTCGATTGACAATATTTTAACGAAATGTGTGGCAGTGTAAGGAACGCGCGACGAACGCCGCCGCCCGGCGCGCCGCAAGCGCGTCACCGTTTCGCCCCATGACGGTTGTAAGACGAAAAAGAATGGAATTTCACCGCGGATCGCCGATGATACGTTGCATCACCGTCATTCGCTCCCTACTTCCAGCCCGAGCTCGCCGACGATTCGCCGCGAGACTGGCGCCTGGACGCCCCCCTGCGACCCTTCTGCGTACGGTCGCGCGCTGACACGCATTCGGAGACGGCATGTTCTATCGTGATGAGCGACTGGCCCTGTATATTGACGGGTCCAATCTTTACGCTGCGGCCAAGGCGCTGAGCTTCGACATCGATTACAAGCTTCTGCGAAATGAGTTCATGCGTCGCGGCAAGCTGGTCCGCGCCTTCTATTACACCGCTTTGGTCGAGGATCAGGAATACTCCCCGATCCGGCCGCTGGTCGACTGGCTCGACTATAACGGCTTCTCGATGGTCACCAAGCCGGCCAAGGAATTCGTGGACTCCACCGGCCGCCGCAAGATCAAGGGCAACATGGACATCGAGCTCGCGGTCGACGCGATGGAGATGGCCGAGCGCATCGATCACATGGTGCTGTTCTCCGGCGACGGCGACTTCCGCCCGCTGGTCGCCGCGATCCAGCGCAAGGGCGTGCGGGTCTCGGTGGTGTCGACCATCCGCACCTCGCCGCCGATGATCGCCGACGACCTGCGTCGCCAGGCCGACAACTTCATCGAGCTCGACGAACTGAAGGACATCATCGGCCGTCCGCCCCGCCCGGTGCGCGCGCATGACGACGAGGATGCGGAATCCGAAGCCTGATCCGAACGGATCTTCGACCTTTCCGCCCGGACCCCGAAACGCCCCGGCCGGGCGCCCCGGCTCAACCGCCGCGCGGGCGCCCGGATCTACCCCTCGCACCGGCCGTCGCGCGGCTTCGCTGCCAATCTCGCCCCCATCGGGCCGGGGCGCCGCGACGACCCGGCCAAGAGCGTCGCCGGCGTGGACAACGTCTCGGTCA
>NZ_JBSRTQ010000169.1:0-8391 GCF_055129145.1 Albimonas sp.
GGGGCGAGCCGGCCGCCGCCCCGGCGGCGCTGGCGGCGGCGTTCGGGGGGGCGCCGGGCGAGGGCTGGGGCCCGGGCCAGGCGCTGCGCATCCTCAACCGGATGAAGCCGGCGGGCACGGTGACGACGGTGGATTCGGGCGCGCACCGTATCCTCGCGAGCCAGCTCTGGACCTGCGCGGAGCCGGGCGCGCTGCTGCAATCCTCGGGCCTCTGCACCATGGGCTGCGCGCTGCCGCTGGCGGTGGGGACGGCGCTTTGCCGGGAGGGGCCGCCGCCGCTCTGCGTGCTGGGCGACGGGTGCCTGGACATGACCTTGGGGGAGCTCGCGACGTTGCGCGATCTGGGTCGGCCGGCGGTGGCGGCGGTGCTGGTCGACGGCTCGCTGGAGCTGATTGCGTTGAAGCAGCGGCGCGACGGGCTGGCGGCCGCGGGGGTCGGGTTCGGGCGGACGGACTACGCCGCGGTGGCGCGGGCGGTGGGGCTGCGCGGGGTGCAGGTGACCGGGCCATCGGCGCTGGAGACGGCCTATGCGGAGGCGCTGGCGGCCCCCGGCCCGACGGTCATCGCCATCGAGATCCCGGCCGGCGCCTATGACGGGCTGATCTGAGGGGGGCAGGGCCGGGGGCGGGACCGGCGCCCCTTCGGGTCGCATCGCCCGCCCGCCGGCCCCGCCGGAGGCGAAGAAGGCCGACCGGCCGATCCGCGCCTGCCGGTCCGTCCCGTGCCGGGCCCCGCCGGACGGCACGGTCCCGCCCGGCGCGCCGCTCCCGTCCGCCGGCCCGCGCCGTCAGTAGCCGCGGGCGCGGTCCACTTCGTCTAGGAGCGACGCGCCCTCGGCGAGCCTCCGGAAATTCTCGGCGGTCGCGGCCATCGAATCCCCGGTGTTGCGCCCGCTGACATGGGGGGTGAGGGTGATGCCGGGGTGGCGCCAAAGCGGGCTTTCGGGCGCCAGCGGCTCCACCCGCGCCACGTCGAGCACCGCATGGGCCGGCCGGCCCGCGTCGAGCGCCGCCAGCAGCGCCGCCTCGACCACCAGGTCGCCGCGGCCCATGTTCAGCAGGGCCGAGCCCGGCTTCATCTTCGCCAGCCGCGCCGCGTCGAAGAGGTTCGCGGTCTCCGCGGTCGAGGGCAGGGCGGCGACCACGTAGTCGGCCTCCGCCAGCAGCGGGTCGAGCGCCTCGGCCCCGGCGCGGGTCTCGATGCCGGGCAGGGCGCGGGGCGAGCGGCTCCAGCCGATCACCCGGAACCCCACCGCCGCGAAGACCTCGGCCGCGCGCGCCCCCACCGCGCCGAGGCCGAGCAGGGCCACCGTCGTCTCCGTCGCCGGCCGCGCGGTGCGCCCGGTCCACTCATGCGCCGCCTGAAGCGAGGCGTACCAGGCGTGGTCGCGATGCAGGGCCAGCACATGCGACAGCGCCCATTCGGCCATGTCCTGGGCCTGGCCGCCATGGCGCAGGCGGGTGATGCGCACATGCGCCGGCAGGTCCGGGTCGCGGACCATGGTGTCCACCCCCGCCCCCAGCTTCTGGATCAGCCGCAGCGCGGGCAGGCGCCGGGCGAGGCCGGGGCGCAGATGGGCGGTGGCCAGCGCCTCGATCTCCGCCTCCGGGAAATCGTCCTGCAGGGCGTAGACCTCGTGCCCCGGCAGCAGGGCCGCGAGCTGGTCGCGATAGGGCCGGCTGTCGGGGGCGCGCTGGACGTTCATGTCCACGAGCACGCGGAGCGGTTGGGTCGGCATCGTCGGGATCTCCGGCGGGGAGCGTCAGGGCGCGGCGAAAACCCGGTTGGGCCC
This sequence comes from Albimonas sp., assembly GCF_055129145.1. Taxonomy (NCBI): domain Bacteria; kingdom Pseudomonadati; phylum Pseudomonadota; class Alphaproteobacteria; order Rhodobacterales; family Paracoccaceae; genus Albimonas; species Albimonas sp. The sequence goes on from NZ_JBSRTQ010000169.1 coordinate 1,794, forward strand.
GGGCGCCGGAGCGGCCGAAGCTAACGGCGGGCGGGGCGGCGGGCCAGAGGGTTCGGTTGCGGCGCAGCGTCCAAGGGTCGGGGTTTGCGCCGCGGCGCAGCATCGGGCGGCGCAGCATCGGGCGGGGCGGCATCAGGGGGACGGCCCTCCGGCCCGCTCATTGGGCGGCCGCCCGGCGTCGCCGCGCCCCGAGACGCCAGGAGGCCATTTCCGGGCGCGCGGCCGCGGCCCCCGCTCCGCGCTTCGCCGATTGACCGAGTGCAATACTCGGAATTGACTTTCGCCGTCCCCCGTTCGACAAAGCGACGTCCGCCGACGCAGCGTCCGCGGGCGGCGACGCCTCAACGGCGCGGCCCGGTCCTCCGGGGACGGGCGCGCGCCGGCAGACCTATCGGGAGACCGCGATGCAAGCTCACCCCCCCCTTTCCGCTCGCCTTTCCAGCCGTCCCTCCGCCTTCCGCGCCACGCTGGGCGCGCTGGCCGCGCTGGCGACGGTCTGGGCCGCGGCGCCGGCGGCGCTGGCCGAGGGTTCGGTCAACCTCTATTCTTCGCGCCATTACGACACCGACGAGCGGCTCTATTCCGATTTCGAGGAACAGACCGGCATCGCCGTCAACCGCATCGAGGCCGAGGCCGACGCGCTGATCGAGCGGATGAAGGCCGAGGGCGCCAATTCCCCCGCCGACGTGTTCCTGACCACGGATGCCGGCCGCATGTGGCGGGCCGAGGAGGCCGGGCTGCTGGCGCCGGTGAGCTCCGAGCTGCTGCACGCGCGGATCCCCGCGCATCTGCGCCATCCCGACGACCTGTGGTTCGCCTTCTCGCAGCGCGCGCGCATCATCTTCTACGACAAGGCCCGGGTGGAGACGCCGCCGCGGACCTATGCCGAGCTCGCGGACCCCAAATACAAGGGGATGATCTGCACGCGCTCGTCGGGCAACATCTACATGCTGTCGCTGATGGCCTCGCGCATCGCCCATGACGGCGAGGCCGAGGCGCAGAAATGGGCGCAGGGGCTGTGGGACAACCGCGCCCGCGACCCGCAGGGCGGCGACACCGACCAGCTGCGCGCCGTCATCTCGGGCGAATGCGCCATCGCGGTGGCCAACACCTATTACTTCGCCCGCGGGCTGCGCACCGATGTGGCGGGGATGACCGAGGAGATCGGGAAGATCGGCTGGGTGTTCCCGGACCAGTCGGGGAACGGCGCGCATATGAACGTGTCGGCCGGGGCCCTGCTGAAATCGGCGCCGAACCCGGAGAACGCGGTGAAGTTCCTGGAATATCTGGCGTCCGACAGCGCGCAGAAGTATTTCTCGGCCGGCAATGACGAATATCCGGCGGTGCCGGGCGTGGGCCTGGCGGCGTCGGTGGCGCAGCTCGGCCTCTTCCGGCAGGATGCGCTGAATCTGGCGGAGCTCGGGCGCAACCAGGCCAAGGCGCAGCTGATCTACGACACGATCGGCTTCGAATAAGGGATGCGGGCGAAGCCCCCCGAAGAGGGGGCGGGACGGTGAGGAGGGCGCGGTTTCGGCCGCGCCCTTTTGCGTTCCGGAGACCGGGGGGTCGGGCGGCTCGGCGGGTCTAGCGCGCCATCTCCAGCAGCTGCGCCGCCCGCGCCCGCCCCAGCTCCACCCGGCAGCCGCGCACGGCGATGCCGGAGCCGCCGCCGCCGCCGAAGCTCGCGCCCACCTGGTCGCAATGCGCCTCGCGCCAGGCGGTCCAGGCCACCTGCGCCCGGATCAGCGCCGGCAGGGCGAGCGCGCGGCCCGTGGTCTCGTCCAGCGCCCGGGACGCGTCGGCGGCGAAGCCGTAGCTGAGATCCACGGCATGCTCCACGCGCCGCTCCATGTCCGCCACGCACGCGGCGATCTCCACCTGGGAGCTGGCGTCGAGCCCGCATTCCATGGCCGGGTCGGCCCGGCCCGCGACGGGGCCGCAGAGGAGCGCTGCGAGCAGCGCCGCGGCATGCGGCAGGTGGGGGGCGAGGGGGCGTCGCATCAGCTGGCTCCGGGTCGGGATTTGCGGATGGCGCGGGCGAGCAGCAGCACCGGCGCCATGCCCACCGCGGCGATGGCGAGGGAGGGGAGGGCGGCCTCGGTCAGCCGTTCGTCCGAGGCGAGGCGATGGGCCTGCACCGCCAGCGTGTCGAAGTCGAAGGGGCGCATGATCAGGGTGGCCGGCAGTTCCTTGGTCACGTCGACGAAGACGATGAGCGCGCCGGTCAGGATCGATCCGCGCAGCATCGGCGCGTGCACCCGCCGCGCCACCCCCCAGACCGAACAGCCCAGGACGCGGGCGGAGGCGTCGATATTGGGCCCCGCCGTCTCGAACCCGGCCGAAACGGCGTTGAGCCCGGCGGCCATGAAGCGGGTCATGTAGGCGAGCAGGATGGCGACGATGGAGCCGGTGAAGATCAGCCCCAGCGGCAGGCCGAAGGCGGCGCGGGACCAGGCGTCGAGCGTGTTGTCGACCATCGCGAGGGGCGCGAGCAGCCCCACCGCGATCACCGATCCCGGCGCCGCGTAGCCGAGCGAGGCCGCGAGCTGCGCCACCCGCGCCCCCGGCCCGGGCGCGAGCCGGCCCGCATAGCCGATCATCAGCGCCGCCGCCATCACCAGGCCCGCCCCGCAGGAGGCGAGGATCACGGTGTTGGCGAAGAAGCCCCAGTAGCGCTCCAGCCCCATGTCCGGCCCCCAGGCCTGGGCGGCCATCGCGCCGAGCATGGCGAGCGGCGCGAGGAAACCCAGCAGCACCGGCAGGGCGCAGAACAGGGTGGCGGCCCAGGCGCCGGCGCCGGTCAGGCGGGTGTCCTGCGGGGTCTCGTAGCGCCGGCCGGCCTGGTGGCGGCGCGCCGCGCCGCGCTGGGCGCGTTCCATCGCCGCGAGCGCGAGGGCGATGGTCAGCAGGCACACCGAAAGCTGCGCCGCCGCGGCGCGGTCTCCCATCGAGAACCAGGCCCGGTAGATGCCGGTGGCGAAGGTCTGCACGCCGAAATGCGCGACCGTGCCGAAATCGGCGACGGTTTCCATCAGCGCGAGCGCGAGGCCGCCGACGATGGCCGGGCGGGCCATGGGGAGGGTCACGCGCAGCAGCACCTGACGGGGGTTGAGGCCCAGCGTGCGGGCGACGTGCTGGGCGGTGACCGACTGGTGGATCAGCGCCGCGCGCGTCATCAGGTAGACATAGGGGTAGAGCACGAGGGTCAGCATCAGGGCGGCGCCGCCGAGCGAGCGGATCTCGGGGAACCAGTAGTCGCGGGGGCCGTAGCCCATGGTCTCGCGCAGCAGGGTCTGGACGGGGCCGGGGTGGTCGAGCAGGAAGGTGTAGGCGTAGGCGAGCACGTATGCGGGGAAGGCCAGCGGCGCGACGAGGGCGACCTCGAAGAACCTCCGCCCGGGGAAGGCGAAGCTGGTGACCAGCACCGCGGCCCCGACGCCGATCAGGCCGGCGCCGAGGGCGACGAGGGCCGCGAGCTCGACCGTGGCCAGCGCGTAGCGGGGCAGCATCGCCTGCATCATCAGCGGCAGCAGGGTCCAGTCGCCGAAGATGGCGGTGACCAGGACCGAGAGCGCGGGCGCGGCGCAGAGCGCGGCGAGCAGCCAGGCCGGCCGGGTCAGCGCGGCGGAGGCGGCGAAGCGCGCGCCATGCCGCGGGCGGCGCCGGGCGAAGCCTGCGGCGGGCAGGGCGGCGGCGAGCGCCGGGGCCGTCTCGTCGGATCGGGGGTCCTGCATGCGGTCTCCGTCGGGGAGCGTGCGAGGGCTCAGCCATAGCGCGCCCGCGCGGCGGGCTCAATGCGGCGGGTTTTTGGGTATCGGGAGGGAACGCCGGTCGAGCCGGGCCGCGCGACGACCGGGTCTAGGGTCGGGGCGGAGCGCCCGCGCGGCGTTGCGGCGGGGCGCGGGCGGGGCGGTCTCCGGTCGGAACTTCGGGAGGAGGGATGGGCCGCGCGGACAGTTGGGCGGGGCGGGGGAGGCCATGCCGTTGCCCTGCGCGGCTGGCGTCGCGGCGAAGGTTCGGCGGTGGCCGGGAACGGTTCGGCGCCGCGCGCGCGGGGGCGCCGCCGCATGTTCAGGGCGGCGAATGCGCAGGTCGGGGCCGGCGCGTGACGCACCCCTCGCCCCGCCTGCTCGGACCCCGCCCCCTCTTTTGCGCCCCGCCGGCGTGCGCCTTGCGCCGCCCGTCGGGCCTGACCCCCGCCGCAGAAGCCAGGCGGCGGCGTCACCGGCGCCCCCGGTCCCCCGGCCGCGCGGGCGCGCCGGCGCCACCGGCGCGAGGGTCGTCGCGCGGCCCGGTTCCGTCCGGGGCGCCCCCGCCGCCGGTTCTTGCCCCCGGCGCCCGCCTCGGGCAACCTCGCCCGCAAGGCGGCCGCGCCAAGACGGCCGCCCGAAAAACCTCCGGGGAGGAGACCCATGACACGATCCGCCGGCGCGCGCCGCTTCGTCGACCTGTCCGTGGCGCTGGAGGCCGGCATCGCCTCGGACCCGCCGGCGATGCTGCCGAAAATCGACTACCACGCCCATGCCGACACCGCGGCGCAGATCGCCGCCTATTTCCCCGGTCTGACCCGGGCCGACCTGCCCGGCGGCGACGGCTGGGCGGTGGAGCGGCTCGAGGTCTCCACCCATAACGGCACCCATCTCGACGCGCCCTATCACCACCACTCCACCATGAACGGCGGGGAGCGGGCCTGGACCATCGACGAGATCCCCCTGGACTGGTGCTGCGCGCCCGGCGTGAAGCTCGATTTCCGGCATATGGAGGACGGCTACGTCGCCACCCCGGGCGACGTCGAGGCGGAGCTCAAGCGTATCGGGCACGAGATCCGCCCGCTCGACATCGTGGTGGTCAACACCTCGGCCGGGGCGGCTTACGGGCGGGACGACTACCTCGTGAAGGGCTGCGGCATGGGGCGGGACGCGACGCTCTGGCTGCTGGAGCGCGGCGTGCGGGTGACGGGCACCGACGCCTGGTCCTGGGACGCCCCCTTCGCCCTGACCGCGAAGCGCTGGGCGGAGACCCGCGACCCCGCGATCATCTGGGAGGGGCACCGCGCCTCCATCGACATCGGCTATTGCCACATGGAGAAGCTCGCCAATCTCGACCGTCTGCCGGGGGACGGGTTCGAGATCGTCTGCTTCCCCTTCAAGATCGCCCGCGCCTCCGCCGGCTTCGTGCGCGCCGTCGCCATGTTCGATGCTTGAGGCGAGGGGCATGAGGCGCGGGGCCGGTGGCGCGCGGCTCGAAAACTTTCCAGGCGGCGCGGTCGCGGGCCGCGACGCCACGCGATCGAGGAGCATGACATGCGTTTGGTGACTTTCGCCGCCCCGGGGACGGGCGACCGGCTCGGGGTCTGGCTCGAGGGCGACGAGATCGCCGACCTGACCGCCGCGGGCGGCGCCGATTTCGCCTCGATGCAGGCGCTGATCGAAGGGGGGAAACCCGCGCTCGACGCGGCGCGGGCGGCGGCGGGGACGGCGCCGCGCGTGGCGTTCTCGGCGGTCACGCTGCGCGCGCCGATCCCGGTCCCCCAGCAGATCCGCGACTTCATGCTGTTCGAGAAGCACGTCCGCCAGGCGGCCCGCACCCGGCTGGTGGTCGACGCGAAGAAACGCGGCGCGAGCCAGGCGGAGATCGACGCCATCCCCGCGCCGATGGCCCCGGACCAGTGGTACAAGCAGCCGATCTACTACAAGGGCAACCGCTTCGCCGTCTCCGGCCCTGACGAGGACGTGCCCCGCCCGCCCTACTCGAAACGCATGGACTACGAATGCGAGATGGCCTGCGTGCTGTGGAAGGGCGGCAAGAACATCAAGGCCGAGGACGCGCGCGCCCATATCTTCGGCTTCATGGTGTTCAACGATTTCTCGGCCCGCGACGCGCAGGGGCGCGAGATGCCGGGGCGGCTCGGCCCGGCCAAGGGCAAGGATTTCGACAAGGCCAACGCCTTCGGACCCTGCCTCGTGCCGCTGGAGGATCTGGGCGACTACAAGGGGCTCGACATGATCGTGCGGCTCAACGGGGTCGAGGTCAGCCGGGGCAACTCGGCCGACATGCACTGGAGCTTCGAGCAGGTGATCGAGTGGGTCAGCCACGGCGAGACGCTTTATCCGGGCGAGGTGTTCGGCTCGGGCACCGTCGGGGACGGCTGCGGGCTGGAGCATGACCGCTATCTCGCGGACGGCGACGTGGTGGAACTGGAGATCGAGAAGATCGGGGTGCTGCGCAACCGGCTGGTCCCGACCGAGGGCTGAAGGGGGGCCCTGCGGCGCCCGTGCCGGGCATTTCGATGTCTCCGGCCGTGAACGGCCTGCGGGGCGCCCCCTCTCCCTGTCCCTCTCCCCGGTGGGGAGAGGGAAACGGGATGTCGGCCTACCCCGTGATCGGCGAGCGTTGCGCCTTTGGCGGGCAAGAGCGCGGTTTTGCTGAGACGGCCCCCCGGGGGGGCCTTGTCCCAGCGTCTGCGAATCTCCGGGCGCGTCAAGGCCGAGCCGGCTGCGCCGGTCGCTTCGCGAGCCTTGACCCGCCCGGAGATTAGCGGTTGCGCGTGGTCGCCGGGAGGCGGTGACGCAGGCGCCCCGGTCCAACGCCGCGCGGG
>NZ_JBSRTQ010000170.1:0-8339 GCF_055129145.1 Albimonas sp.
GGCGAGGCGGGGGGCGCCGGGGCCGCCAGCGGGGCGGCGGAATTCGCCGGCGCGGCCGATCCGGGGACCGCGGTCAGCGCCGCGGCGGCCAGGACCAGCGCGCGGGCCAGCATCGGGGCGCATCGCATCGGCGGGAAACCTCCGTTACATCCGGGTGGCTGCGACACCTACACCGGAGGCGAGGACATGCCCACCCTGCTCAGTTTCGGCCACGGCTATTCGGCCCGGCGCCTGGCGCGCGACCTGGTGGCGGAGGGCTGGCGCGTGATCGGCACCACCCGTTCCCCCGAAAAGGCCGAGGCGATCCGGGCCGAGGGGGTCGAGGCGCTGGTCTGGCCCGGGGACGCTTCGGGGGACGCGCCGGGAGAGGCCATCGCCCCGGCGCTCGACGCCGCCACCCACATCCTTATCTCCGCAGGACCGGACGAGGCGGGCGACCCGGTGCTGCGCGCCGCGGGGGCCGAGATCGCGGCGCGGGCCGGCCGGTTCGACTGGGTGGGGTATCTCTCCACCACCGGCGTCTATGGCGACCGCGACGGCGCCTGGATCGACGAGGAAGCCGAGCGCGCCCCCTCCACCCGTCGCGGCCAGTGGCGGATGGCGGCGGAGGACGCGTGGCTCGCCCTGCATCGCGACCACGGCCTGCCGGTCCACATCTTCCGGCTGGCGGGGATCTACGGGCCGGGGCGGGGGCCGTTCGAGAAGGTCAGGCAGGGGACGGCGCGGCGGATCGTGAAGGAAGGCCAGGTGTTTTCGCGCATCCATGTGGACGACATCGCGGCGGTGGTGCGGGCCTCGATGGCGCGGCCGGCGCCGGGGCGGGCCTACAATGTCTGCGACGACGACCCGGCCCCGCCGCAGGACGTGATCGCCGAGGCCGCCCGCCTGCTGGGCCTGCCCCTGCCGCCCGAAGTGCCGTTCGAAGCGGCCGAGATGACCCCGATGGCGCGCAGCTTCTACGCCGAGAGCAAGCGCACCTCCAACGCCCGCATCCGCGAGGAGCTGGGCGTCGAGCTGCGCCATCCCGATTACCGCGCCGGCCTGCGCGCGCTGCTGGCGGAAAGCGGCTGAGGGCTCGCCCCTCCCGCTTTCCGGGGGCCGGGGCATCCGACCCGACCGCGCGCCATTTCCGGGTCTTGCGCAGGATACGGCCTCGCCCCGCACGCCAACGGGATGAGGCGGGCTCAGCTGTCCGCGACCACCGTCAGCCGCGCGTCTCCGGCGATCAGCGGCCCGCCGGCGCGGTCGATGCGCAGCATCGCCAGGCCCTCCGCCCCGGACACGGTGCCGAGCACGCCGGCGGCGCGGCCCTCTTCGGTCAGGATCTCGGTTCCCGGCGGAGGGGCCTCGCCCGCCACCGCCACGCGCAGGAGGCCGCGGCGCAGCTCGGTCTTGTGCTTCATGCGGGCCACGATCTCCTGCCCCACGTAGCAGCCCTTGCGGAAATCGACGCCGTGCAGCCGCTCGAACCCGGCCTCGAGGATGTAGCTGTCGGGGGTGAGCTCGGTCCCGGCCTCGGGCGCGCGGGCGGCGATGCGCAGCGCGGCGTGGGCTTCCGGCGCGCCGGGGGCGGCGCCGGCGGCAGCAAGGGCGGCGGCGAGGTCGGCGGCGTAGAGCCGCCAGCCGAGGCGCGGGTCGCGGGGGTCGGGGACGAGGATCGCGTCCTCCGGGGCCTCGGGGAGGGAGTCGCCGCCCCAGAGGAGCGCCACGTCGAGGCCGGCGGCGGCGATCTCGATCTTGCGGCGCAGGCGGTAGAGGGCGAGACGCCGCGCGAGGTCGGCGCCCTGTTCGAGCGGCGCGTCGACCAGAAGGGCGTCGCCGCCGCCGTCCAGCACGAAGAAATCCGAGATGTATTTGCCCTGCGGGGTCAGCAGGGCGGCCCAGACGGCGCGGCCGTCGCGGGCAGGCGCGATGTCGTTGGTGACGAGATCCTGGAGGAAATCGCGCGCCTCCGGCCCCGCCAGCCGCAGCACCGCGCGCGCCGTGGTCATGCCCTTGAGATCGCTCATGCCGTCCTCCGCGCCGGGGTGATTACGTTCCGCAACATAGGGTGCGGCGGCGCGGGCTGCGAGAGGGGGCCGCGCGACGGCCGGCCCGCGGGCGAAAGCGGGGCGCCCGCGCGGCGGAGGAATCGGAGGCGCCTGGCGGAAACGGGCACGGTCCGCCGGGCGCTCGGCGCGCAGACCGGCGGCGAGAGCGGCGGCGAGCGGGAGAAGGACGAGCGGAATTCGGCGTCGCCTCCGTCCGCGCCCGCTGCTAAACGGACCCGTCCCGAACCGATGGAGCCCGCCCATGTCCGCCACCTCCCGCGCCCCCGACCTGATCCTCAAGAACGGCACGGTGGCGAACCATGACGGCGTGGGCCTGGCCGACATCGCGGTGACGGACGGCAGGATCACCGATATCGGCGACCTGAGCGGGCGCGACGCGGGCGAGGTCATCGACTGCGCCGGCCTGCATATCCTGCCCGGGGTCATCGACAGCCAGGTGCATTTCCGCGAACCGGGCGCCGAGGCGAAGGAGGATCTGGAGACCGGGGCCGCCGCCGCGGCGCTCGGCGGGGTCACCTGCGTCTTCGAGATGCCCAACACCAACCCCACCACCACCACGCCCGAGGCGCTGGCCGACAAGGTCGCCCGCGGCCGCGCCCGCATGGCGGTGGATTTCGCCTTCTGGTTCGGCGCCGCCGCCGACAACGTGGAGATCCTCGCCGAGGCCGAGCGGCTGGAAGGCTGCGCCGGCATAAAAATGTTCATGGGCTCGTCGACCGGCACGCTGCTGGTGGATGCCGACGAGCATGTCGCGCGGGTGCTGGCCAACGGCCGCCGCCGCGTCGCGGTCCATTCCGAGGAGGAATCCCGGCTGGAGGCGCGCAAGCCGCTGCGCGTCCCCGGCGACCCGTCCTCGCACCCGGTGTGGCGCGACGCGACCGCGGCGCTGATGTGCACCACCCGCCTGATCCGCCATGCGCGCGCGCAGAACCGGCGGGTGCATGTGCTGCATATCTCGACCGCCGACGAATTCCCGATCCTCGAGGCGAACAAGGACCTGATCACGGCGGAGGCGACGCCCCATCACCTCAGCCTGAACGCCGACGACTACGCGCGCCTGGGCAACCTGCTGCAGATGAACCCGCCGGTGCGCGACGCGACCCATCAGGCGGCGATCTGGGACGGGCTGCGGCGTGGCGTGATCGACGTGCTCGGCTCCGACCACGCGCCGCATGAGCTGGAGGCGAAGGCCAAGGCATATCCGGACTCGCCCTCGGGGATGCCCGGCGTGCAGACGCTGGCGCCGATGATGCTCGACCATGTGGCGAAGGGACGGCTGAGCCTCGCGCGCTTCGTCGACCTGACCTCGGCCGGCCCGCAGCGGATCTTCGGCATCGCCGGCAAGGGGCGGATCGCGGCGGGATACGACGCGGATTTCACCATCGTCGACCTGAAGGCCCGGCGCGAAATCACCAACGACTGGATCGCCTCGCGCTGCAAGTGGACGCCCTATCACGGGACCACCGTGCAGGGCTGGCCGGTGGGGACCATCATCCGCGGCCGGCGGGTGATGTGGGACGGCGAGTTGACCACGCCGCGCGGCGGCCAGCCGGTCCGCTTCCAGGAAGGCTTCGTCGGATGACGCAGGCGCACCGTCCCGGCGCGCCGGGGACGGGGACGCCGCCGGGGACGAGTCCGGGGGCGGGCGCGAGGGGAGAGGGCGGGCCCGGGCCCGGCGCCACCCGCGGCCATGTCTCGGGCCATGTGCCCGGCCTCGTCTCCAGCCAGCTGCCCGCGGCGCCGGGGCCGTCTCCGGCCGCGGTCAGCCTCGGCTTCATCGCGCTGATGGCGGCGATGATCGCGATCAACGCCTTCGCGACCGACATGATCATCCCCGGGCTCGGCGTGATCTCCGACGATTTCGCCCTGCCCGACCCGAACATGCGGCAATGGGTGATCTACGCCTCGTTCCTCGGCATGGCGTTCTCACAGCTGGTGATCGGGCCCCTTTCGGACGCGCTCGGCCGCCGGCCCGCCGCCTTCGCGGGGCTCGCGATCTTCGAGGTCGGCTGCGTGGTCGCGGGGTCGGCCTCGGATTTCGAGACGCTGCTGGCGGGGCGCGTGCTGCAGGGGCTCGGCTCCGGCGGGCTGCGCGTGCTCGCCTACGCCATCCTGCGCGACCGGGTGGCGGGGGACGAGATGGCGCGGTCGACCTCGCTGATCTCCATCGGGTTCCTGATCCTGATCTTCGCGGCCCCGCTGGTGGGCCAGGCGGTGATGGCGCTGGCCGACTGGCGGGGGATGTTCGCCTGGCTGACCGTGCAGGGGCTGCTGACCGCGCTCTGGCTCGCCCGCGCCCTGCCCGAGACCCTGCCGCCCGAGCGTCGCCGCCCTCTGGCGCTGCGCCCGATGGCGCAGGCGATGCGGGTGGTGGTCACCACGCCGGCGACGCTGGCCTGCGCGGTGGCGCTCGCCTCGGCGCTCGGCGCGCTCGCCACCTACATCGCCACCGCCGAGCAGGTGTTCAACGGCATCTACGAGCTGCATGCGCTGATGCCGCTGGCCTTCGGGGCGCTGGCTTTCGCGGAAGGGGCGGCGGCGGTCTTCAACTCCCGCGTCGTGCGGCGGGTGGGGGCGCTGCGCATGGCGAGGGCGGGGCTGACCGCCTGGACGATCAGCGGCACGGCGGCGGCGATCGTGTTCATGGCGTTCTTCGACGGGATCCCGCCGCTCTGGCTGTTTCTGGCGTGGAGCGCGTCGTCGCTGGCGATGTTCGCGCTCCTGTTCGGCAATCTCAACGCGGTGGCGATGGCGCCGATGGGGGCGATGGCGGGCTCGGCCTCCTCGGTGATCGCCTTCATGGGCACCGCCGGGGGCGCGCTGCTGGCGGCGGTCGCGGGGGCGGCCTTCGACGGCACGGTGACGCCGCTGGCCGCGAGCTTCGCGGTGTCGGGCGTCATCGGGCTGGCGGCGCTGAGCTACGCGGCGCGCCGAGGGGCCTTCGCATGAGGCCCGGCCTGGATCCGCTGCGATGACCGCCCCCCTCTCCATCGTCATCCCGACGCTGAACGCCTCGGGCGAGATCGGCCCCTGTCTCGGCGCGCTGGCCGAGGCGCTGACCGAGGGGCTGATCCGCGAGGTGATCCTGACCGACGGCTGCTCCGTCGACGGGATCGAGCTGGTGGCCGACGCGGCGGGGGCGGAGCTGGTGCGCGGGCCTCCGGGCCGGGGCGGGCAGCTGGCGCGGGGGGCCGCGGCGGCGCAGGGCGACTGGCTTCTGTTCCTGCACGCCGACACCGTGCTCAGCCGCGGCTGGTCGGAGGCGGTGCGCCGCCACCTGCGCGAGGCGCCCGACGCCGCCGGCTGGTTCCGGCTGGAATTCGACGCGGTGGGGGTGGCGCCGGCGCTGGTGGCGAGCTGGGCCAATTTCCGATCGCGCCGCTTCGGGTTGCCCTATGGCGATCAGGGTTTGCTGGTGTCGCGGCTGGCCTATCGGCGGGCGGGCGGGTTCGACGCGATCCCGTTGATGGAGGACGTGGCGCTGGTCCGCCGCCTGCCCGCGCTGCGGGAGCTCGACGCCAACGCGGTGACCTCGGCGCGGCGCTATCGCGACCAGGGCTGGATGCGGCGGGGCTGGCGCAACCTGACCACGTTCGGCCTGTGGCGGCTGGGCGCGTCGCCGACCTGGCTCGCACGGCGCTATGCGCGCTGAACGGCGGCGGCGGCTAGCGCAGGGACGGGCGCGGGGCGCGACCGCCCGCCCGCAAGTGGTGATCTTCATGAAGGTCCCGCATCCCGGTCGGGTGAAGACCCGGCTGGCGCGCGGGGTGGGGGCGCCGGAGGCGGCGCGCTGGTTCCGCGCACAGACCAGGGCGCTGGTCCGAAGGCTCGCCGCCGATCCGCGGTGGGAGGTGCGGCTGGCGGTCAGCCCGGATGCGGAGGGCCTCGTCTCCCGCGCATTGCCGGGACGCGTGAAGCGGCAGACGCAGGGGGGCGGCGACCTCGGGCCGCGCATGGCCCGCGCCCTCTTCGGCGCGCCGCCCGGCCCGGTGCTGGTGATCGGCGCGGACATCCCCGACGTGACCTCCGCGGTGATCGCCCGCGCCTTCCGGGCGCTGGGGCGGGCCGACATGGTGTTCGGCCCGGCGGAGGACGGCGGCTTCTGGCTGGTCGGCCTCGGCCCCGCCCGCCGGGCGCCGCGCAGGCTTTTCGAAGGCGCCCGCTGGTCCACCCGCCATGCGCTGGCCGATGTGCTGGCGAACCTGAGCGGCGCCCGCGTCGCGCTGGCCGACCGCCTCGCCGACGTCGACGACCCCGCCGACCTGCGCCGCCGCGACTGAAGCCCGGCACGCCAGAACCCCGCCCGGGGAGCCGCGCGCCCACCGCAGCGCCGCCGGCGCCGGCACGCCCGCGCGGCGTTGCGGCCGGGCGCGGGTCGAGACGCCGCGTATCCCGCCGGACGGCGCAAAGCCGCGACGCGAGGCACGCCTCACGGGCCAGGAGCCACAAGCGACCCGCGACCCGCGACCCAGGCGCGCGAGTCTCCGGGCGGGTCAAGGCTCGCGAAGCGACCGCCGCAGGCGGCTCGGCCTTGTCGCGGCCGGAGACTCGCACACGCTCGGACAAGGCCCCCCTGGGGGCCGTCTCAGCAAACCGGCGCTCTTGCCCGCCACACGCGAAACGCTCGCCGATTTCTGGGTAGGTTTCCATCCTGCTCCCCTCTCCCCCTCGGGGGAGAGGGACAGGGTGAGGGGGCGCCCCGAAGGCCATTCATGGCCGGAGACATAGGCTTGCCCGGCACGGGCGCCGCATGACTCCCCCCGTATGGCTCCCCCCGTCAGGCGTCGGCGATGATCGAGAGGTTGGTCCACGCGTCCGCCATGAAATCGGGCCGCAACTGCCGCGGCATCGCGTGGAAATCGCAGGACGCCATGCACTGGTCCACCACGTAGACCGCGTGATAGGCGGCGAAATCCAGCCCCGACTGCGGGTAGAGCACGTCGAGCATGTAGCGCACCGCCTCCTGCGGGGCCGCCACGCCGCGGGCCTCGCAGACCCGCAGGAAGATCTTCACGAAATCGTCCTGGCTCGGCCGCCCGATCATGATCTTGTAATAGATCCGGCGCAGGCCGGCGCCGTCCAGCAGCTCGTTCGGGGGGATGTTGGTCGACAGGATCATCAGCGTGTCGAAGGGCACCTGAAAGCTCATCCCCGATTGCAGGGAGAGGTAGTCCACCGCCTCCTCCATCGGCACGATCAGCCGGTTGATCAGCGCCTGCGGCGTCTGCCGCTGCCGCCCGAGGTCGTCCACGATCAGCACCCCGTTCGCCGCCTTCAGATGCACCGGCGCCTGGTAGGTGCGCGAGGTCGGGTTGAAGCGCAGGTCGAGCATGTCCGTGGTCAGCTCCGCCCCCGTCACCACGGCCGGGCGCACGCAATGGGCGAAGCGCAGGTCGGGGGCGCCTTCCTCCAGCAGGTCCTTGGGGGTCCAGGGCTCGTCCTCGGGGATCATCCGGTGCAGGGACGGGTCGAACATCTGGATGATCTCGCCGTCGACCATGATCGCGTAGGGAACGTGGATGCCGCCCTCCATCGCCTTGGCCAGCGCGTGCGCATAGCTCGACTTGCCGTTGCCGGGGGGGCCGTAGAGCAGGATCGAGCGGCCGGAATTCACCGCCGGCCCCAGCCGGTCGAGCACGCCTTCGGGCGTCACCAGCCGGGCGAAGGCCGCCTCGAGATCGGCGCGCGAGATGCGGTGGTCCTTCACCGACTGGACCGCGACCTGGGCGCGGAACTGGGCGAGCGTCACCGGACAGGGGCCGGCGTAGTCGACGCGGCCGACCGATTCCATGGCGCGCAGGCGGCCGATCTCGGTCAGCTCGAAGCGCATCTCGGCGCGGATGTCGGCGCGCAGGCTGCCGAGCGTGGCGATCAGACGCTCGTCGCGCATCATGCCGAAGATGTCGGAGAGGATGCCCGGCGAGATCCGGGTGACCATCGCCACCGCGCTCGCCGTCTCCACCCCGCGGCGATACATGACCTTGAGCGCCAGCTCGACGAGGAATTCCCGGGTCATGCCGGTCTCCTCGATGGAGCGGGGGGCGACCGGGGCCGCGTCGTCCTCGCCGGCGAAGGCGGCGGCGGGAGAAAGGGACGCGGCGACGGGCTCGGACATGGGGGAGGCTCCTCGCGCAGGGGGCGCGGCGGGGGAGAGGGACGGCGGCAGGCCGAGGGGATCGGGTTTCAGGCGCGGGCGCAAGCCCGGCCGGCGCGCGTGCGAGGATGGAACGAGGCGCCGCGCCTGCCGGGCGCCCCTGGCGGCGGGGCGCCCGGCAGGCGCGCTGGGGC
>NZ_JBSRTQ010000171.1:0-8210 GCF_055129145.1 Albimonas sp.
GGCCGATGCGCCGCCTCCCGCCGTCGGGGCGAATCCCGGGCCGGGGCCGATCGGATCGGGCGACGTCGCAGCGGGCCTCCGGCGACGGGGGCGGGCGTCCGGATTCGTCGCCGCGACCCGGTCCGCGCCGGCGCCGGCGCGCGGCGAAAACCCTGCCGCCGCCATGCCGTTGCGGCGCCTGAAACCTGTCCTTCCGCAGGCGCGTCATGGGGCCTTGCCCGCATGCGCCCCAGGGTTGAAACGCCCGGCGCCTGACATCTGACAGGTAAGTTGTTGAGCCGACGCGCGCATTCGGGCTTGCGCGGGTCGCCCGACGACTCCCGGTCGGATTCAAGTGTTCGCAGGTGCAGCGCAAGTTCAGCGCATGAAACCAAGTCCTAAGGATAGCTTGTTAATTACGTGCTTGATCGACCCTTGCAAATCTGTAGGAATCCGCGTTGAACCAAGGTGATCCGGGCCAACCGGACAGGGAGACAGGGGAGGAACGATGTTCGGAACGCAGGTTCCGGGCGTGTGCGCGATGACTTCATCGCGGGCCGCCCGACAGATGCTTATTCATTGGCCGGCAAACGGTTCGCTTGCGAACCTTGCGCAGGCGGTCGAGGCATGAACGTCTCGTCGCCCGCCATGGCGCCCGGCGGGGGCGTCCCCGTCATTTCGGTCAAGAACGTCACGGTCCGCTTCGGCGGCATCGTGGCCCTCGACGGCGTGGAGTTCGACATCCGCGACGGCGAGATCCTGGGTCTGATCGGTCCCAACGGCGCGGGAAAGACCACGCTGTTCAACTGTCTCAGCCGGCTCTACACGCCCAACGAGGGCGACGTGCAGCTCTACGGCCGCACCATCCTCGACCAGCCGGCCCACAAGATCGCGGGCATGGGCATCGGGCGCACCTTCCAGAACGTCGCCTCGTTCTCGAACCTCACCGTGCGCGACAACATCCGCGTCGGCGCGCATTCCGCCTCGAAGTCCGACCCGGTCTCCGACGCGCTGCGCCTGCCCTGGATCCGTCGCGGGGCCCAGCGCATCGATGCGACGGTCAACGAGCTGATCGGCTGGCTGGAACTGGGCGACGTGGCCGACCTGCCGGTGGCGGGCCTGCCCTTCGGCACCCAGAAGCGGGTCGAGCTGGCGCGCGCGCTCGCCACCGAGCCCAAGCTCCTGCTGCTCGACGAGCCCGCCGGCGGCCTCAACCACGATGAGGTCCATGAGCTCGGCTCCCTGATCCGCAAGGTGCGCGACGAGCGGGGCGTCACCGTCCTGCTGGTGGAGCATCACATGGCGCTGGTCATGTCGGTCTCCGACCGCGTGGTGGTGATGAACTTCGGCCGCAAGATCGCCGAGGGCACCCCCGACCAGGTCCAGAAGAACCCCGAGGTCGTTGCGGCCTATCTGGGAGGCGGCGACGCATGAGCAACATCCTGGAAGTCCGCGGACTGGAAGCCTCCTACGGCAACCTCAACGTCCTGCGCGGCATCGATTTCGACATCGCCCAGGGCGGCGTGACCACGCTGCTCGGCGCGAACGGCGCGGGCAAGACCACCACGCTGCGCGCGCTCTGCGGCATGATCAGGCGCAAGGGCGAGATCACCTTCGAGGGCAAGCGGATCGACCGCATGACCACCGAGAACATCGTGCGTCTGGGCGTGGCCCAGGTGCCCGAGGGCCGCGGCACCTTCACCGGGCTGACGGTGGAGGAGAACCTCCAGCTCGGCGCGATGACCCGGCCCAACGACAAGTCGATCCTCGAGGATATCGAGAAGTCCTACCACTTCTTCCCGCGCCTCAAGGAACGCCGCACCCAGCAGGCGGGCACGCTTTCGGGCGGCGAGCAGCAGATGCTGGCCATCGCCCGCGCCCTGATGCTGCGTCCCAAGCTGATGCTTCTGGACGAGCCCAGCTTCGGCCTGGCCCCGCTGATCACCAAGCAGATCTTCGAGATCCTCGCCGACGTGAAACGCGAGGCCGGCGTCTCGATGCTGATCGTGGAGCAGAACGCCTCGCTCGCGCTCGGCATCGCCGACCACGCCTACCTGATCGAGACCGGCGCCATCGTCATGTCGGGGGAGGCCAAGGCCATCCGCGAAGACGACTCGGTGCGCGCCTCGTATCTCGGCTACTGAGGAGCACCGGGACATGGATCTTTTCATCCAACAGGTGATCTCCGGCTTCGCGACGGGCGGCATCTACGCCTGCATGGCGCTGTCGGTCGTCATGATCTACCAGGCGATCCACCATCTGAACTTCGCCCAGGGCGAGATGGCGATGTTCTCGACCTACATCGCCTGGCAGCTGCTGGCCTGGGGCGTGCCCTATTGGGCGGCGTTTCCGCTGGTCATCGTCATCAGCTTCGTCGGCGGCTTCGCCATCGAGCGGATCGTGTTCAAGCCGATCGAGAACGCGCCGGTGCTGAGCCATATCGTGATCTTCATCGCGCTCTTCGCCATCATCAACTCGGCGGCCGGCTTCATCTGGGACTTCACCATCAAGGCGGTGCCCTCGCCCTTCGGCGAAGGTCCGCTCTACGAAGGCGCGCTGATCGGTTCGCATCAGGCGGGGATGGTCGGGGTGACCATGATCGTGCTGGTGCTGCTCTGGGCCTTCTTCCGGTTCACCCGGGTCGGGCTCGCGATGCGGGCCGCGGCCGGCAATCCCGACAGCGCGCGCCTGGTGGGCATCCGCGTGTCGATGATGACCGCGCTCGGCTGGGGCATGGCCGCCGCCATCGGCGGGGTCGCGGGCATGCTGATCGCGCCGGTGGTGTTCCTCGAGCCCAACATGATGCTGTCCATCCTGCTATACGGCTTCGCCGGCGCGGTGCTGGGCGGGCTGACCTCGCCGCTCGGCGCGGTGATCGGCGGGTTCCTGGTGGGGATCATCGAGAACCTGGCCGGCACCTACATCCCGGTCATCGGCGGCGAGCTGAAGCTGCCCATCGCGCTGTTCCTGATCGTCGCGGTGCTCCTGATCAAACCCGCGGGGCTCATGGGCCGCCGCACTGTGCAGAGGGTCTGACATGGCGACCTCGGAAGAGAACATGACCGTCGAACCCCGCATCTCGGGCGGCGCCGCGCGCGCCGCCAAGGCCGGGCTGCCGGGGGGGACGCTGGTCTTCGCGATCCTGCTGATCGGCGCCATCGCGCTGCCGTTCTTCTCGAAGAACTTCTTCGTGTTCCAGATGACCCAGGTGATGGTCTACGCCATCGCCATCCTGGGGCTGAACCTGCTGACCGGGATCAACGGCCAGTTCTCGCTCGGCCATTCGGCCTTCTACGCGGTCGGCGCCTATACGGCGGCGATCATGATGGAGATGCAGGGCATTCCCTATGTCTGGACCATTCCTGCGGCGGGCATCCTCTGCTTCGTGGTGGGGTTCCTGTTCGGCCTGCCGGCGCTGAGGCTGGAGGGGGTGTATCTGGCGCTCGCCACCTTCGCGCTGGCGGTGGCGACGCCGCAGCTGCTCAAGCTCTCGCCGTTCGAGCACTGGACGGGCGGCGTGCAGGGCGTGGTCATCATCAAGCCGGACGCGCCCTTCGGGCTGGACGCGTATCTCAACGGCGACCAGTGGCTCTATTTCTTCACGCTGGTCATCGGGCTGTTCCTCTACTGGCTCGCGCGCAACATCGTGGGCTCGCGCACCGGGCGGGCGCTGATGGCGATCCGCGACAACCCGATCGCGGCGCGGTCGATGGGCGTGAACACGGCGGTCTACAAGGCCACGGCCTTCGGGATCTCGGCGATGTTCACCGGCATCGCCGGCTGCCTCGGCGCCATCGTCATCCAGTTCGTCGCCCCCGACAGCTTCACCTTCGCGCTGTCCGTGGCGCTGCTGGTGGGCCTGGTCATCGGCGGGGTGGGCTGGCTGCCCGGCGCGCTGCTGGGGGCGCTGTTCATCGTCTTCATCCCCAACGTGGCCGAGGGCATCTCCAAGGGCCTCGCCGGCGCCTTCTACGGCCTGTTCCTGATCGCGGTCATCTACCTCGCCCCGCAGGGCGCGGGCGGGTTGCTGCGGATGGCGGCGGCGCGGGTCCGGCGCATGCTCTGAGACCCCGAAGGACGGCGCGCCCGGGTCTTCGGACCCGGGCGCGTGGACGACCCCAATCCGGACCGGGACAACCCGGCCGTTCGACGTTTCAGTCGTATCCAGGGAGAACGCCACGTGAAGATTTCAGGAAAGGTTCTGCTCTACGCCGCCGCCACGCTGACCGCTCTCTCCGCCGCGCCCGCCGAGGCGCAGGGCGTCATCAAGGTCGGCAACACCATCCCCTATTCCGGGCCGCTGTCGGCCTACGGCACCATCGGCAAGACCTACGCCGCCTATTTCGAGATGATCAACACGCAGGGCGGCGTCGATGGGCGCAAGCTCGAATGGATCAGCTACGACGACGCCTATTCGCCGCCCAAGACGGTCGAACAGACCCGCCGCCTGATCGAGAGCGACGAGGTCGACGTCATCGTCGCCCCCCTCGGCACCGCGACCACGCTGGCGGTGCGCAAATACGTGAACGCCAGGAAGATCCCGCAGATCTTCATCGCCTCGGGCTCCTCGCACTGGGACGAGGTCGCGGACTTCCCCTACACGATGGGCCTGCAGCCCGCCTACAGCACCGAGGCGACGATCTACGCCAAGGACGTGCTGGAGACGATGCCCGGCAAGAAGCTCGGCGTGCTCTACCAGAACGACGATTTCGGGCGCGACTACGTCGCCGGCCTGAAGGTCGGTTTCGGCGACAAGTATGACGCGCTGGTGGTCGCCGCCGCCTATGACGCGACCGACCCGACCGTCGACAGCCAGATCATCAACCTCAAGGCCGCGGGCGTCGACGTGGTGTTCATCGGCGCCTCGGCCAAGTTCGCGGCGCAGGCGATCAAGAAGATCTACGATCTGGGCTGGGACGTGCCGCGCTACCTGTCGAACACCGCCACCTCGCTCGGTTCGGTGCTCAAGCCCGCGGGGCTGGAGGCGTCCGCCGGCCTGGTCTCGGCCGGCTACATCAAGGACATCACCGACCCGATCTGGGACGGCGACGACGACGTGAAGGCCTATCGCGCCTTCATGGCGAAATGGGCGCCCGACGCGGACTGGGGCAACTCGTTCAACGCCTACGCCTACATGTCGGCGTCGACCGTGGTGCATATCCTCGACGCGTGCGAGGGCGACTACAGCGGTCCGAACTTCATGAAGCAGGCCGAGGCGCTGAACAAGCATCCGGCGCCGCTGCTGCTGCCCAAGGTTCTGCTCAACACGTCGTCCAGCGACCATCTGCCGATCGAGGCCATGCAGCTGATGCGCTTCGACGGGGTGAAATGGGCGCTCTACGGCGAGGTCATCGACGCCGAGGCCGACTGACCTTCGGGGTCCGCGGCGCCGCCCGCAGGGGCGCGCCGCACGATGTTCCCGCCCCGCCCTGCGCGCGCGCCGCGCCGCAGGGCGGGGCGGATCGACACGCCGGACGGGTGGGATCCCGTTCCGGCGCGCACCGGGACCGGACGCGGAGGGAACCGCGACGGCCTCCGGCGGGTTCGCCCGCCGCACACCAAAGGGAGAGAAGACCTCATGATCACCAGACGCAGCGCGCTCATGGCCGCCGCCGCCACCGCGGCTTTCGTGGCCGGCCCGGCGCTCGCCGCCGACGCCATCAAGGTCGGCAACGTCATGCCCTATTCGGGCCCGGCCTCCGCCTACGGCACCATCGGCAACACCATCGCCGCCTACATGAAGATGACCAACGCCAAGGGCGGCGTGAACGGTCATCAGATCGACTGGATCAGCTACGACGACGGCTACTCGCCCCCCAAGATGGTCGAGCAGGTGCGCCGCCTGGTCGAGCAGGACGAGGTCACCGCGCTGTTCCAGACGCTGGGCACGCCCACCAACACCGCGATCCACAAATACGTGAACGCGAAGAAGGTGCCGCATCTGTTCCTCGCGACCGGCGCGTCCAAGTGGGACGATCCGGAGAACTTCCCGATGACCATGGGCTGGCAGCCGTCCTATGTCGTCGAAGCCAAGATCTACGCCAAGTATATCATGGAGAACATGCCGAACGCCAAGATCGCCATTCTCTACCAGAATGACGACTTCGGCAAAGATTACTACAACGGCCTGAAGGAAGGTCTGGGCGACAAGGTCGACATGCTGATCGCCGAGGCCCCCTACGAGGTCTCCGCGCCCACCGTCGACTCGGAGGTCATCAACCTCAAGGCGTCGGGCGCCGATGTGTTCATGATCATCGCCACGCCGAAGTTCGCCGCCCAGGCGATCAAGAAGTCGTCCGAGATCGGCTGGGAGGCCCAGCGCTTCCTCACCAACGTCTCGCTCTCCGTCGGCGGCGTGCTGAAGCCCGCGGGCTTCGAGGCGTCCACGGGCGTGATCTCGGCCGGCTACCTGATGGAGGAAGGCGACCAGCAGTTCGCCGAGGATCCCGAGCTGCTCGAGTGGCGCAAGTTCATGGCGGAGTGGTATCCCGACGGCGACGTCACCTCGTCCTTCACCGTGTTCGGCTACTCGGTCGGGGCCACCATCGTCCACACCCTGGAGATGGCCGGCGACGACCTGACCCGCGAGGGCATCCTGAAGGCGGCCGCGTCGCTGAAGGACTATGACGCGCCGCTGCTGCTGCCCGGCATCGTGATCAACACCTCCGCCGACGACTTCGCCCCGATCGAGGCGATGCAGCTGCAGAAGTTCGACGGCACCAGCTGGAAGCGCTTCGGGGAGGTGATCTCGGCCGACGGCTCCTGAGCCTGACGCCCGGCGCGGCCGGCCCGTCGGGGGCGGCCGCATGACAGTTCGAACCGAATTCCTCCCTCGGGGGGAACATACGGGGCCCGATCCGCACCGCGCCGGATCGGGCCCCGTGGCGTCTGGGGTGACGAAACGTAAGGCAACCGAACCCTAAGGCGACCAAAGCTCAACCCGCGCGGGTGGGAGGCTGCAAGAATGTTGAACAGAAGAACTGTGCTGGCCGCAGCGGCCGGCGTCGCGATCCTGGCGGGGGGCCCCGCGCTCGCCGCCGACGGGGTGATCCGGATCGGCAACACCAACGCCTATTCCGGCCCGGCCTCGGCCTATGGCCAGATCGGCCGGACCATCTCGGCCTATTTCGAGATGGTCAACGCCGCGGGCGGGATCAACGGCAAGACGGTCGAGTGGATCAGCTACGACGACGCCTATTCGCCGCCCAAGACGGTGGAGCAGGTGCGCCGGCTGGTGGAGCAGGACGAGGTCGACGTCCTCTTCGGCAATCTCGGCACGCCGACCAACACCGCGATCCACAAATACGTCAACGCCAAGAAGATCCCGCATCTGTTCGTCGCCACCGGCGCGTCCAAGTGGAACGATCCCGCGGACTACCCCTGGACCACGGGCTGGCAACCCAACTACCCGACCGAGGGCGCGATCTACGGCCAGTGGATCCTCCAGAACATCCAGAACCCCAAGATCGCCGTGCTGTATCAGAACGACGATTACGGCAAGGACTACCTGCACGGCCTCAAGTCGGGTCTGGGCGGGCGGGCCGCCGAGGTGCTGATCGCCGAAGCGCCCTACGAGGTCGGCCAGCCGACGGTGGAGTCGGAGGTGCTGAACCTCAAGGCTTCGGGCGCCAACGTGTTCTTCATCGTGGCCACGCCGAAATTCGCCGCCCAGGCGATCAAGAAGTCGGCTGAGATCGGCTGGGACGCGGAGCGCTTCCTCAACAACGTCTCGATCTCGGTCGGCTCGGTGCTCCAGCCCGCGGGGCTCGAGGCGTCGACCGGCCTGATCTCGGCCGGCTACCTGATGGAGGCGGACGACCCGCAGTGGAAGGATCACCCGGACCTGCTGGCCTGGCGCGCCTTCATGGACAAGTGGTATCCGGACGGCGACCAGACCTCGTCCTTCACGGTCTTCGGCTACGCCACCGCCTGGACCATGATCGAGACGCTGAAGCGCGCCGGCGACGATCTGAGCCGGGAGAACATCATGAAGCAGGCGAGTTCGCTGAAGGAGGTGGCGGCGCCGCTGCTGCTGCCGGGGATCACGCTCAACACCTCGCCGACCGACCATGCGCCGATCGAGGCGATGCAGCTGATGCGCTTCAACGGGACGAGCTGGGAGCGGTTCGGCGAGGTGGTGCATTCCGAGTCCTCGTGACCCAGGCCTGACCGCCTCCCGGGCCCGTCTCGGCCCCGGGACCGACGGCGTCCCCTGTCGGCCGCCCCCGCCC
>NZ_JBSRTQ010000172.1:0-8165 GCF_055129145.1 Albimonas sp.
GCTCGACTTCTACGACCGCCTCGCCGGCTGGGTCGCGCCCGGCGGGACGCTGCTGATCGTCGGGCACGGCCACGGGCACGGGCACGGACACGGCCACGGACATGGGCACGGGCACGGACATGGCCACGGGGACCACGACGAGCACCGCGCGCACGCGCCGGCCGGGGCGACGACCGCCCTCCGCGCGAAAGCGGGCGCATCCGCGCCCTTCCCGTTGACGCGGCCGACGTCTATCGTCCGCCCCGAAACCATCCGACCCGAAATCATCCGATCCGAGAGGGGATAACAACCATGGCGCAGCCGCTCGAAGGCAAGGCCGCCATCGTGACCGGGGCCGGGCGCGGCGTCGGCCGGGCCATCGCGCTGCGTTTCGCCCAGGCGGGCGCGCGGCTGCTGATCTCGGACAAGGACGAGGCCGCCCTGCGCCTCGTCGCCGACCGGCTGGCGGAGGAAGGGGCCGAGGTCAACTTCTTCGCCTGCGATCTGGCGACGCCGCTTGGGGTCTCCAACCTCATCGCCGCCAGCCTCGACGCCTACAGCCGCATCGACGTGCTGGCCAACGGGCTGCGCCAGATCTCGTCGGGCGACATGATGTCGATGGATCCGGCGGCGCTGACCGAGATCTTCGACGTCAACGTCCGCACCGCCTTCCAGCTATCCCAGGCCGCGGCGCGCCGCATGATCTCCCAGCGCGAAGCCGCGGGCGGAACCGGGCCGGGCGGGGCCATCGTCAACCTCTCGTCCATCGTCGGACGGCGCACGGTGCCTTCGATGCTGCGCTACTCGGTGACCTGCGCGGCGATGGACCAGCTGACCCGCGCCATGGCCGTGGCGCTGGCCCCGCAGGAGATCCGGGTGAATGCGGTGGGGCTGGGCTCGGTGATGACCGCGACGCTCCGCGACGCGTTCAAGGGCAATCCGGAACTGCGCGACGACCTGATCCGGGTCACGCCGCTGGGCCGGATCGGCGACGCGTCCGAGGCGGCGGCCGCGGCGCTCTACCTCGCCTCGCCCGCGTCGAGCTTCATCACCGGCCAGATCCTGGACGTGGACGGCGGGCGCAACATCCTCGATCCGCTGGATCTTCCGGCGATCTGAACGCCGGCGATCCGAAGGCGCGGCGCCGGGGGGCGAGACGGTCCCGCCGGCGTCCCGGCCGCCGCCCTCGGTCCGGTCGTCGCGGCGGCGCCCCTCGCGGGGCGCCGCCGCGGGTCATTTCATCGAGGCGACGAAATTGTCGAACAGGTAGTGGCTGTCCATCGGCCCCGGGCTCGCCTCCGGGTGATGCTGCACGGAAAACACCGGACGGCCCTCGACCCTAATCCCGCAATTGGAGCCGTCGAAGAGCGAGACATGGCTCTCGATCACCCCCGCCGGCAGGCTTTGCGCGTCGACCGCGAAGCCGTGGTTCATCGAGGTGATCTCGACCTTGCCGGTCTGCAGGTCCTTCACCGGGTGGTTCGCCCCGTGATGGCCGTGGGACATCTTCACGGTCTTGCCCCCCAGCGCCAGCGCCAGCATCTGGTGGCCGAGGCAGATGCCGAACATCGGCAGCCCGCGGTCCAGCACGCCGCGGATCATCGACACCGCATAGGCGCCGGTCGCGGCCGGGTCGCCGGGGCCGTTGGTCAGGAACACGCCCTCCGGATCATGGGCGAGCACGTCTTCGGCGGTGGCGCTCGCCGGCAGCACCGTCACGTCGCAGCCGGCGGAGGCGAGGCAGCGCAGGATGTTGCGCTTCGCCCCGTAATCCACCGCCACCACCCGGCGGCCGGGGGCGGAGCGCTTCTCGAACCCGCCGGGCCAGGCCCAGCGCATCTCCTCCCAGCGGTAGGACTGGGCGCAGCTCACGTCCTTCGCCAGATCCGCCCCGGTCAGGCCGGGGAAGGCGCGGGCCTGCTCGACCAGCGCCGCAGGGTCGAGCACCCCGTCGGCGGCGTGCGCGATCGCCACATGGGGCGCGCCGCGCAGCCGCACCGCGCGGGTCAGCCGGCGGGTGTCGACCCCGCCGATCCCGATCCGCCCGCGCCGCGCGAGCCAGGGCGACAGCGCCTCGGTCGCGCGCCAGGACGACGGCTCGGTCGGATCCCAGCGCACCACCATGCCGAGCGCCACCGGATCGGCGGTCTCTTCATCTTCAGAATTTGCGCCTACATTGCCGATATGGGGGAAGGTGAAGGTCACCACCTGGCCGGCATAGGACGGGTCGGTCATGATCTCCTGATAGCCGGTCATGGCGGTGTTGAAGCACAGCTCGCCCACCGACACCCCCTCGGCGCCGAAGCCGCGCCCGAAGAACACGGTTCCATCGGCGAAGGCGATGCAGGCCGTCGCGCCGGGCGGGACGGGCAGATCCGCCGCATCGCGGCGGGCGGATGTCGGAGCGGGGTGCATGGGCTGTTCCTCGAATTCGGGCCGCGGGAAGCTAAGGGGATGGCGCGGGCAGGTCAACCCGCGCGACAGTTTGGCGAGCTGGGGAGGGAGCGCAATGAATTCAGGATCTTGGCCGATTTTCGCCGCATTGGCGACTCGCCCGGTTCGGTGTAGTCTTAACGAACATGAAAGCTTGGGAGTCGGGACCATCCATGCGTGACCGCATCGCCCTGGCGCTGAAAGAGGCCGCCGCTGCTGCAGCCGCCTCCGATGACGCCACGCGCCAGTGCACCCTGCGCCTGATCTGCGCCGCCATCCTGGACCGCGAAGCGGTGCGGGAGCGCGACGACCAGCGCGGCGCCCTGGACGACGCCGAGGTCATCGAGATCCTCGTCACGATGATTCGCCAGCGGGAGGACTCGGTCCGCCGCTACGAGGAGTCGGGCCGGCTCGAACTGGCCGAGCAGGAGCGGCGGGAAGCGGAGGTGATCCGCGAATTCCTGCCGCGTCCGCTGTCCGACGACGAGCTGCAAAAGGCCGTCGCCACCGCCATCGCCGAAACCAAGGCCAAGTCGCTGCGCGATCTCGGCACGGTGATGGGCGCCCTCAAGACCCGCTATTCCGGCCGCATGGACGTGTGCAAGGCCGGGGCGGAAGTGCGCAGCGCGCTCGGCTGAAGCCGGGCGCAAGCCACCCACCCTCCATATCCGACCGATCGGCCCGGAGGCGTCGCCACCGGCGCCCTCGCCTGCCCGCCGCCGCGGGCGGGCGGGGGCCGTCGGCGCGCGGGTCGGCGCGGCGGCCCTCTTTCAGCCGGTCATCCCGCCGGAAAACAGTCCTGCAGCCCGCCTTCGCGGCGCACATCCGCCGTGCAGCAATGCCGCCCGCCGCCGAAGGCGTAGGCGTCGCGCAGCGCCACCGGGACCACCTCGAACCCCAATCGGTCGAGCTGATCGGCCTGACGGACCTCCGTCTCCTCGACGCAGACGGTTTTCGGGTCCAGCACCAACACGTTCATCGACAGCCAGACCGAGGAATAGCGCAGCGGCGGCGGCATGTGATGCGTCGGAGGCGCGGCGTCCACGATCTCCCAGCCATTGCGCTCGAACGTCGCGCGCCGGGCGTCGGGCAGCCGGCGGCGCGGGTTGTTGAGGCTCAGGCCGGGGCGCATCGGCGAGAACGTCGCGTCGATATGGATCGGGTAGGGATCGCCCGGAAAATTCACCGCATGCACCCGGTGAGCCGGGAAATGCCGGCGCAGCCACTCGATGCCTTTGAGGTTCGTCGTGAAGCCGTGCTGACCACCGGATCAAGCCCGAAGCGCAGCACGTCGGCGGCGTCGAACAGCGGCTCCTCCTCCGTCGTCACGAAGTGTTTTGGGGCCGTCCATTCCAGACGCTTCGCCTCGCCGATGCTCTGGGAGAGGTCGTCGGCGTGATAATCCCGGTCGGTAAGGCGCGGTTTCGGCGCCGCCTCGTGGCGAAAGCCCCGGTCCGCCTCCCAATACCGCTGCAGCAGCGGCCGGTAGCGCAGATATTCGAACCCGCGGCAGCGATAGGACATGGCGGCCTCGAGGATCTCGCGCCCCGCGGTCGGCAGCACGTCGCGCGGCGGCATGCAGCCGAACTGCGATCCGGTCTCGAAATCCGGGGTTCTGACGGGCTGCGAGAAATCCACCGGCGTCGGCCGGTCCACCCTTATGCCCTGCCCGCGCAACTGCGCCGCGAAAGCATCCAGCAGCTCGTTGCCGCGGTCGATGCTCTCCTGCGGGCGACGGCCCCGCTGGCCGCGCATGTCCGAATCCTCGGGCGCCTTGGCGTCGAGCGCGGGTTCCGCGGGCGGGATATGGCCGTCATCGGCTCGCCCGACGATGACATGGCGGAGGGGGTCCCATTCGGTCCAGCTTTCGACATGGGTCGGGGCGCCGGCGCGCTCCGCCCGAACGCCGTCCATGCCCCGTCCCCCCGAAACTCGCGCTCAGCCCCTAAGCCCGTCCATCACTTCGACCAGCTTGGCCGCGATGCCGGGCTCCGACAGCGCATGACCGCCGTCCTGGATGATATGCAGCTGCGAGCCGGGCCAGGCCTTGTGCAGCAGATGCGCCGAGAGCGGCGGGCAGATCAGGTCGTAGCGCCCCTGCACGATATGGCCGGGGATGCCGTCGAGCCGGCCGGCGTCGCGCAGGATCTGGCCGTCTTCCTCCAGCCAGCCGTCATTCATGAAGTAATGGCACTCGATCCGGCTGAACGCCCGCGCGTAGGCCCCGTCCGGCCCGTGGCCGCCGCCGCCATGCAGCGTGGCGCAGGACGCCTCCCACCCGGCCCAGAGTCGGGCGAAGCGGGTCTGCTCCATCACGTCGGGAGAGGTCAGGCGGCGGTGATAGGCGGCGATCATGTCGCCGCGCTCCGTTTCCGGCACCGCCTCGACGAATTTCGCCCAGTCGGCGGGGCGGAACTGGCCGGCGCCGCCGCCGTAGAACCAGGTCAGCTCACGCCGGGTCATCAGGAAGATGCCGCGCAGGGCCAGCGCGCTCACCCTCTCGGGATGGGTCTCGGCGTAGATCAGCGCCAGCGTCGCGCCCCAGGAGCCGCCGAAGACGGTCCAGGCGTCGATCCCCAGCTTCTCGCGGATCCGCTCGATATCCGCGACCAGATCCCAGGTGGTGTTGCCCTCGAGCGCGGAATGGGGGCGCGAGCGCCCGCAGCCGCGCTGGTCGAACAGCACGATCCGGTAGACCTCCGGGTCGAAGAACCGGCGCATGCCGGGAGAGCATCCGCCCCCGGGGCCGCCATGCAGCACCACCACGGGCTTGCCCCGCGGGTTGCCGCACTGCTCGACATAAAGATCATGGCCGCCCGGAACCTCCAGCCGCATGCGTGCGAAGGGTTCGAGGGCGGGATAAAGGGCCATGCGGGCCGATCGGTCATGGTCGCTTTCGCGCATTCACGATCTATGTCATGTCCGGGGCTGATCACAAGGGCCGCTGCGCGGGCCGCGCCCGGCGAGGCCCCGGAAAATGGGAGCCATGCCATGACATCCGCCCCGAACGCCGAACCGAACGCCGCCCCATCCCTCGCCGCCACCGACCCGGCCGAGATCGCCAAGTTCGAGGCGATGGCCGCCGAGTGGTGGGATCCGACCGGCAAGTTCAAGCCGCTGCACATGCTCAACCCCTGCCGGCTGGGCTATATCGTCGAGCAGATCGGGGCCGAGTTCGCCCGCGACCTCACCGCGGATCGTCCGTTCGAGGGGCTGCGCATCCTCGACATCGGCTGCGGCGGCGGGCTCTTGTCGGAGCCGATGGCCCGGCTCGGCGCGACGGTGGTGGGGGTCGATCCCGCGCCCCGCAACATCCCCGTGGCCCAGGTCCATGCCGCCCAGTCGGGGCTCGACATCGACTATCGCTGCACCACGGCCGAGGCGCTGGTCGAGGCCGGCGAGCAGTTCGACGCCGTGCTCAACATGGAGGTGGTCGAGCATGTGCCCGACCCCGCCGGCTTCCTCGGGGCCTGCGCCGCGCTGCTGCGGCCGGGCGGGCTGATGGTTTGCTCGACGCTGAACCGCAACGCCAAGAGCTTCGCCATGGCCATCGTCGGGGCCGAACACATCATGCGCTGGCTGCCCAAGGGCACCCATGAATGGCGCAAGTTCATCACGCCGGACGAGCTTTACGACCTGCTCCGCGGGGCCGGCCTCGATCCCGTCGACCGCAAGGGATTCGTTTTCAATCCGCTGGGCTGGAGCTGGTCGATCTCGGCCCGCGATCTCTCGGTCAACTACGTCACCGCCTCGGTGCGGCGAAGCTGAACAGGGCTTGGGGCTGGCCCCGGCGGGCGGGGCGGCGCAAGGTTGGCGCGCCCATGCCCACCGGAGGTTCCATGCCCGCCCCCAACCCCGAAGCCGCCGCCATCGCCGCCGCCCTGCCGGTGGCCGACGCCTGGTTCCGCGCCAGAACCGTGGCGCCCGGCGTCATCCTGATCGACGAGCCGCATGTGGACCTGCTGCTGCGCGCCAACCTCTATCTGGTGGAGGGGGCGGAGCGGGACATGCTCATCGACAGCGGCATGGGGATCGCGCCGCTCTCGCCCTTCGTGGCGGGGCTGCGGGCCGATCCGGCCAAGCCGCTGGTGCATGTGCTGTCGCATGCGCATATCGACCACATGGCCGGGTCCTGGGAATTCGACACCCGCCTGATCCACCTGCGAGAGGAAGCCGACCTGCGGCTCGAGGTTCCCGACCCGCTCGCCACGCTTTTCCGCGACCAGTATCCCGCCGCCCTGCTCGAGAAATTCAAGGCGTCGGGCTACCGGCCCCTGCCGCCGGTGCTGATCGATGCGCTGCCCGAAGCCGGCTACGATCTGTCCAGCTACGCGATGAAACCCGCCCCCGCGACGATGCTGCTGGAGGAGGGCGACCGGGTCGACCTCGGCGACCGCTCGTTCCTGGTGCTGCATCTGCCGGGGCATTCGGACGGCGGGATCGGGCTGCTGGACGAGGATGACGGGACCTTCTTCTCGGGCGACGCGATCTATGACGGGCCGTTGATCCTGGCGGGAGATCTCGACGAATACCGCGCCACCCTGCGCCGGCTGAGGGAACTGGAAGTCAGCATCGTGCATGGCGGGCACAACGACGCCTTCGGTGAGGCTAAGATGCGCGAGATCTGCGACGATTACCTCGCGCGCTGGGCCTGACGGGCCCTAAAGGTCGGTCACCGGCACCCGCACCCAGATGTCCTCGGTCGTCTCGCCTTCGAAATCCAGCGCGGTGATCCGGACCGTCTCAGCCTCGAACACGTCCGCCGCGAAGGCGCGGGCCCCGATGCGCATCGGGTTGGTCGACCGGGCGACGATGCCGCCCACGGGGGTGATCCGACCGATGCAGAACTCCTGATCGAAGAGCCGGCGCAGCGCGCCGCGATGGCGCTGGGCGAGCGCCTGTTCCAGCCGGTCCCCCAGCGGCGCGTTGGCCGCGAGCGCCGCCGGCGCGCCGCGGCCGAGCATGAACATCTCGCCCGCCTGCGCCAGCACCGCCGCCTGCCCGTCCGCCCGGCGCAGCTGCATGGCGCGCAGCGGCGGGCGGGCGCCGGGGGCCTCGCGCCGCCAGAGCTCGGCGTAATCCGCGAAAACCCCGCGCTCGATCAGCGCGTCGCCCTCGAAGAACAGCGCCCCCACATCCGGCCCGTCGAGCGGCCCGCGCCAGTTCACCCGCCGGGTCCAGGTGCAGACCCCCCGCTCCACCGTGGTCACGCCCGCGAACCCCTCGGCCCGCGCCAGCCGGCGCAGATCGGGGGCGGAGAGGTCGGCGAGCGCCCTTATCCCGCCCCGCGCCGTCTCCCGCCGCGGCAGATCGGCGGGCAGGCGCAGGTCGACATGGAGGGGGCCGGCCTGGATCCACCAGACCTCGGTCGTCGCGTCCTCCGTCCCGCCGGCGCGCAGCCATTCGCGCCGCCACAGGCCCTGCACCTCGGCGAGCCGCGGCGGCGGCGGGCCGCCTGCGCCCGGCCGGGGCGCGCCCGCGATCGGGGCGGCTGTCATGCGGTCTGCGCCCCGGCGCCGATGGCGGCGACGATCTCGTCCGTGCCGCGCACCGCTCCCGTCTGGAGATACTCGAACGCGCGCAGGCTCGCCTCATGCGCGGCGTCCGAGGATCCGCCGACCGCGTCCCCGACGACCCGCATGTAGTAGTCGTGTTGATGCCCGTCGGCGAAGGTGTAGTGCACGCAGACGTCGGTGAGCCCGCCGATCAGGATCAGCGTCTCGGCCTTCAGGCCCTTGAGCAGGATCTCAAGA
>NZ_JBSRTQ010000173.1:0-8099 GCF_055129145.1 Albimonas sp.
TCCTTCCGGCGTCAAGGGCACCCCGGTGGAGATCGCCGAGGCGGTGACGCCCCTGGTGTTCTGGGCGAAGGAGTTCCGCGAGGATTCCGGCGGCGCGGGGCGCGACCGCGGCGGCCTCGGCCAGCGGATCGAGGTCGAAAGCCGCATCGGCCAGCCGTTCGAGCTGCTGGCCGCCTATGACCGGATCGAGCATCCGGCGCGGGGCGCGGAGGGCGGCGGCGACGGGGCGCCGGGCTATGTGGGGCTGGCCTCCGGCCGGACCTTCCGCGGCAAGGGCTTCCAGATGGTCCCGCCGGGCGAACGGCTGGTGGTGCTGACGCCGGGCGGCGGCGGCATCGGGCCGGTGGAGGATCGCGACCCGGCGCGGGTGGCGGCGGATCTTGAGGCGGGGCTGGTCGGCAAGCCGGACTGAGGCCGGGCCCCGGAGCCTGCGCATGGAAAGGGGGCCCGCGGGCCCCCTTTTTCGCGCCGACAGGCCGGGTCGCCCTCAGTGCACCATGTAGCTGACCGGCCAGGTGACGATGGCGGGGAAGATCGTGATGATCAGAATGCCCAGCAGCATCAGGAAGAAGAACGGCATCGCGGCGCGGGTCACCTGCAGGATGTCGCGCCCGGTCATGCCCTGCAGCACGAAGAGGTTGAAGCCCACCGGCGGGGTGATCTGCGCCATCTCCACCACGATCACCGTGAAGATGCCGAACCACAAGAGGTCGATCCCCGCATGCTGCACCATCGGCAGCACCACCGAGGCGGTGACCACCATCATCGACACCCCATCCAGAAAGCATCCGAGCACGATGTAGAGCAGCGTCAGCACGGCGAGCAGCGCGTAGGGCGACAGCTCCCACGCCTCCACCGCCCGGGCGATGGCCCGCGGCACGCCGGTGAACCCCATGGAGATCGACAGGAACGCCGCCCCGGCCAGGATGAAGGCGATCATGGTGGAGGTGCGCACCGCGCCCATCAGCGCCTCGAAGAAGCTCGCGCGGGTAAGGGAGCGGGACCAGGCCGCCAGCCCCAGCGCGCCGAAGACGCCCATGGTCGCGGCCTCGGTCGGCGTGGCGACGCCGCCGTAGATCGAGCCGATGACCAGCGCGATCAGCAGCGACACCGGGATCAGCAGTTTCGCGCGCGAAACCTTCTCGCGCCAGGTCAGCCGCTCGGTGAAGGGCGGGGCGAGGGAGGGGTCCAGTTTGGCCCGGATCGCCACATAGCCCATGAACAGGCCGATGATCATCAGGCCCGGCACGACGCCCGCGATGAACAGGCGGCTGATCGATTGCTGCGCGATGACCCCGTAGACGATCAGCATGATCGAGGGCGGGATCAGCAGGCCCAGCGTGCCCGAGCCCGCCAGCGTGCCGATGATCAGGCGTTCGTCATAGCCGCGCGATTTCAGCTCGGGCACCGACATGCGCCCGACCGTGGCGCAGGTGACGGCCGACGACCCTGCCACCGCCGCCATCACCCCGCAGCCGATGATGTTGACGTGAAGGAGCCCGCCGGGCAGGCGGCCGACCAGCGGCGACAGCCCGCGGAACATGTCTTCCGACAACCGGGTCCGAAACAGGATCTCTCCCATCCAGATGAACAGCGGCAGCGCGGTCAGCGCCCAGTTCCAGCTCGCGTCCCACACGGTCGCCGCCAGCAGCGAGCCTGCGGGGGCCTTGGAGAAAAACTCCATCGCGACGAACCCCACCACGCTCAGCGACACCGCCACCCAGATGCCCGAGGCGAGCAGCAGCCCCATCGCCGCGAACAGGATGACGGCGATCAGTCCGGGATCGACGCTCATGGCCTGGCCTCCGGCAGGTCGGCGAGCGCGGTCTCGGCGTTGGCCTCGTAACTGGGGATCTCGCCGCGGGCGACGGAAACGAATTCGTCGATCAGCGCGATGAGGAGGATCGCCGAGCCGACCGCCATCGACAGGCGCGGGATCCAGAACGGGATCGCCAGCAGGCCGGGGCTCAGCTCATTGAATTTCCAGGAGAACCACACCAGGTCGACCGCCCAGTAAAGGAAATAGGCCAGCGCCGCGATGGCGAAGCCGATGCACCACAGCTCCACCAGCTTGCGGGGCAGGGGGCCGGCGTAGCGGATCAGCAGCGTGACCCGCACATGCGCGCCGCCGCGAAACGCGTAGGCGAGCCCGAAGAAGGTGGAGGCGGCGAGGCAGAACCCCGCCGTCTCGGTCGAGTCGACCACGTAGCCGAGCTCCCGCCCCACGATCTGGGCCACGATGGTCACGGCGATGCCCACCAGGCAGATCCCCGAGATGACGCCCGACGCGAGATAAAGCGCGTCGAGCGTGCGGCGAAGCGTTCCGGCCACGCGGGCGGACCTCAGCGCGCGGCGAGGTAGGCGTCGAGCACGGCGATGGCCTCCGGGCTCGCGGTCTCGCGCCAGCCCTTCATCATCTCGCCGCCGATCTCGACCATCTTGCTCACGATCTCCTCGGGCGCGTCGGTGGTGGTCATGCCGTTGGCGGCGAGCGTGGCGATCTGGGCCTTGGTGGTTTCGGCCGACATCTCCCAGCCGCGCTTCTCGGCGGCGGCGGCGGCGTCGAGAACGACCTGCTGCGTCTCGGCGGGCAGGCCCTCGAACGCCGCCTTGTTCACGATGACGGCGTTCTTGGAATAGATCGCGCCGGCATAGGTGAAGAACTTGGTGTTGTCCCAGGCCTGGATGTCGATGCCGGTCTGGGGCGAGGTGAACAGCGCCTCGATCAGGCCGGTGGAGAAGGCCTGCGGGATCTCGGCGAAGGGCAGGATGGTGGCCTGGAAGCCGAGCATCTCGCCCATCTGCTGCGTCGCGGTGGAATAGATGCGCAGCTTCTTGCCTTCGAAATCGGCAAGGCCGTTCACCGCGGTCTTGGTGTAGAAGCCCTGACCCGGCCAGGGCTGGTAGAACAGGACCTTCAGGCCGGCCTCGTCCATCGCCTTGTCGAAATAGGGTTTCTGGAGGTCCTTCAGCGCCCAGGCCTGCTCGTAGGTCGAGGCGACGAAGGGCAGGCCGGCGAGGACATACATCGGATCCTCGTTGCCGTAGACGCCGAGGCGGATTTCGCCGATGGGCACCTGCATCCGCTGCACCGCCGTCTTGATGGCGTTGAGCTTGATCAGCGTGTCATTGGACTGGAGGTCGATCACGAGGTCCGATTTCTCGCCGATCTCTTCGATGAACATGCGGATGTTCTTGGTCAGGAAGTTGTCTTCGGGATAGCCCGAGGCCATCAGCCACTCTTCGGCCGTGGCGGCGGAGGCGGTCAGCGCCATCGCGCCGGCGGCCAGGAACCGCGCCAGCGGCGCGGTGAAATTCCTGAGGGTCATCGTTCGTCGCTCCTGTCGGTTTCGGGCGGCGCCTGCGGCGCTCTTCAATCGTTTGCATCGCAATAATCGTGCCAGTTGCGGGCCTGCGCCCCGGGCGCGGGCCGGGGTCGCCTCAACGATTCGCGATGGGACATGATGCCTGTCCGACGGGCGAATCGTATCCATTTCGTTGCGGCGCCGAAAAATCGCCTTGCGGCGCGGCGCCGGGGCCGGGCGGGCGCGTCGAAACCGGGCTGGCGTCAGGCGCCCGCGCGCGCCATGCTCGGCCCCCGAGCGGCAGGCGCGGGGGGTGGGCATGGACGATCGGCGGGATTTCCGGGGCGCGTGGGACGGGGCGCCGGCGGCCCCGTGGCCGGGGCGCGCGCGGCTGGCGGTGTCCGTCGTGGTGAATGTCGAGGAAGGGGCCGAACGCTCCATCGCCGACGGCGACCCGGTCAACGAAAGCGTCTACGAGGCCCGCCAGGAGGTGATCGGCGCCCCCGATCCCTGCATGGAGAGCCACTACGCCTACGGGCCGCGCGCCGGCTATCGGCGGATCGTCGGGGCGCTCGCCCGGCACGGGGTCCCGGCCACCTTCTCCACCTGCGGGCGGGCGGCGACGCGGCTGCCCTGGCTGATGCGCGATCTCGCGGGCCGCGGGCACGAGGCGTCGTGCCATGGTTGGCTGTGGGAGAGCCATGCGGGGATGACGGAAGCGGTCGAGCGCGAAAACATCGCCCGCACCCACGCCGCGGTGGAGGCCGCGACCGGCGTCGCCCCGCGGGGCTGGCACACGCGCTCGGCGTCCTCGCCCAACACGCGGCGGCTGCTGGGGGAGCATGGCGGGTTCCTCTATGACTCCGACTGCTACGACGACGATTTCCCGCGCATCGCCCAGGTCGCCGGCCGGCCCCATGTGCTGCTGCCCTATGCCTTCGACACCAACGACATGCGCTTCGAGCCCGGCGGCGCCTTCGTCCATGCCGAGGATTTTTCGCGCTACTGCATGGCGGCGTTCGAACGTCTGATGGACGAGGGCGCGACCGAGGCGCGGATGATGTCCGTGGGCCTGCATCTGCGCATCATCGGCCGCCCGGCCCGGATCGGCGGGCTCGACGCGCTGCTGGAACGGATGTCGGCGTCGGGCGAGGTCTGGTTCGCCACCCGCGCCCAGATCGCCAATCGCTGGCGCGCCGCCGCCGGCCTGCCCGAATGGACCCCCCCCGATACGCCCCCGGAGACCCCCGCATGAAGATCCTGCTGGTCAACCCGAACATGACGCAGGCGATGACCGACCGCCTCGCGGCCGTGGCCCGCCGGGTGGCGGCGCCGGGGACGGAGATCGTGGCGCTCACCGCCACACGCGGCTTTCCCTACATCTCGTCCCGCTCCGAAGCGCAGATCGCCGGCGGGGTGGCCCTGGAGATGATCGCCGAGAACCTCGAGGGCGCCGACGCCGTGGTCATCGCCGCCTTCGGCGACCCCGGCCTGCGCGCCGCGCGCGAGCTTTTCGACCTGCCGGTGACCGGCATGGCCGAGGCCGCGATGCTCGCCGCCCTCCCGCTCGGCGAGCGTTTCTCCATCGTCACCTTCACCCCCCTGATGTCCTCGTGGTTCCTGGATTCCGTCGAGGCGCTGGGGCTCGCCCGCCGCTTCGCCGGCCTGCGCACCCCGCCCGAGGCGGTCGGCCCGGTGGCGGATGTGGCGGCCACCATGCGCGAGACGCTGGTGGATCTCGCCCTGACCGCCGCGCAGGAGGATCGGGCCGATGTGGTGATCTTCGGCGGCGCCCCTCTCGCCGGCATGGCCTTCGAGATGGGCGCGGATTTTCCCTGCGTGGCCGTCGATCCCATCGCCGCCGCCGTCATGCAGGCCGAAATGCTGGTCCGGCTCGCGCCCTGCGGCGCCTCCAGGGGCGCTATGGCCCGCCCGCCGGGGAAGGCCTCCACCGGGCTCTCTCCGGCGCTCGCCCGCCATATGGGCCCGCGCTGAGGCCCGGCCCCGCTCGGCGCAAGCCTGTCGCCCCGGGGTCTGATCCTCTGACCGCTCCGCGCCAACCCCGGCGCGACCGCAAAAGGGAGACGCGCATGGAGCGCCATGAGGGCAAGGGCATCCTGCTGACCGGCGCCGCCGGCGGCATCGGACGCGAAACCGCGCTGGCGCTGGCGGGCCAGGGCGCGCGGCTGTGGCTGCTCGACCGGGAGGAGGGCCCGCTGGAGGCGCTGGCCAACGAGATCGGCCAGCAGGGCGCGTTCATGGCCTGCGACGTGTCGGACCCGGCCTCGGTCGCAGCAGCCCATGAGGCGGGGCGCGGGCGGCTGGGGCGGATTGACTCGGCGGTGCTCAACGCGGGCATCGAGGGCAAGGTGGCCGAGTTCGGCCAGATCGACATGGAGGATTTCGACCGGGTGATCGCGGTCAACCTGCGCGGCGTCATGCTGGGGCTCAACGACCTGATGCCGCGGATGCGCGCGCAGGGCGGCGGGGCGATCGTTCTGCTCGCCTCCATCGCCGGGCTGCGCGGCTCGCGCGGGCTCAGCCCCTATGTGGCGTCCAAGCACGCGGTGATCGGGCTGATGCGCTCGGCGGCGCAGGAAGGCGCGGCGGACGGCGTGCGGGTGGTGGCGGTGGCCCCGGGGCCGATCGCGACGCGGATGATGGATTCGCTGGATGAGGGGCGCCTTCCCGGCGCCGCCGCGCAGGCCCGCGCCCGCACTGCGGCCGCGATCCCGACGGGGCGCTATGGGGAGCCGGGGGAGGTCGCGGCCCTGATCTCCTGGCTGGCGTCCGACGAGGCCCGCTACGTCACCGGCTCGGTCCACCTCGTCGACGGCGGCATGATGGCCTAGCGGGCGCGCGCCAGCCGCGGGTCGGTGGCGTCGCGCAGCCCGTCGCCGAGCATGTTGAAGCCGACCACCGCGGCGACGATGCAGAGCCCTGGCCAGATCGCCAGCATCGGAGCCATGAACAGCAGCGTCTGCGCCTCGGACAGCATCCGGCCCCAGGACGGGGTCGGGGGCTGCACGCCGAGCCCGAGATAGCTCAGGGCCGCCTCGGCCAGGATCGCCACCGCGAATTCGATGGTCGCCTGCACCAGCAGCACCGCGGAGATGTTGGGGAGCACATGCGCCACGGCGATGGCCGCCCGGCTGCGACCCGCCGCGCGCGCGGCCATCGCGTAATCCAGCCGCCAGACCAGCGCCGCCGAGCCGCGCGCCACCCGGGCGAAGATCGGCGCGTTGATGAAGGCGATGGCGATGACCGCGTTGGTCAGCGATGGCCCGAACACGGCCGAGAGCATGATGGCGAAAAGCAGCGCCGGAAACGCGAAGCCGATGTCGGCGAGGCGCATCACCGCCTCCTCCACCCAGCCGCCCACCGCGCTGGCGGTCAGCCCGAGCGCCGCGCCGATGGACCCGCCGATGCCCACCGCCAGCAGCGCCACGGTCATCGAATGCCGCGCGCCGACCATCAGCATCGAGGCGACGTCGCGCCCGAGCTGATCGGTGCCCAGCCAGTGCTCGGCCGAGGGGGGCAGGAAGCGTTCCTTCACCACGATGGCGGTCGGGTCATGGGGCGTCCAGACCA
Organism: Albimonas sp.; assembly: GCF_055129145.1. Lineage (NCBI taxonomy): Bacteria > Pseudomonadati > Pseudomonadota > Alphaproteobacteria > Rhodobacterales > Paracoccaceae > Albimonas > Albimonas sp. The sequence goes on from NZ_JBSRTQ010000173.1 coordinate 6,897, forward strand.
GCGACACCGCGGCGGCGACGAAGACCAGCGCCACCAGGGTTCCGCCCAGCGCCAGCCCCGCCCGCCCCGCCATCGGCAGCCGGGCCGCGAGCCCGCCCGCCGCGCTCATCGCTGGGCCGGGCGGCGCAGCCGCGGGTCGACGAGGATATAGGCCATGTCCACCAGGAAGTTGGCGCTCACCACCACGGCGGCGAAGAACAGCACCAGCGCCTGCACGGTGAAGAGATCGCGGTTGGTGATCGACTGCAGGATCAGCCGGCCGAGGCCGGGCAGGTAGAACACGTTCTCGATGACGATGGTCCCGGTCACCAGGTTGGCGAATTGCAGCCCGACGATGGTGACGATGGGGATCAGCGCGTTGGGCAGGACGTGGCGGCGCATGGTCTGGCCGCGGCTCAGCCCCTTGGCCCGCGCGGTGCGGGCGAAATCGAGCCGCATGACCTCGAGGATCGAGGAGCGTGTGACCCGCGCGAGGATCGCCGACTGCACCAGCGCCAGCGCGGTCGCCGGCAGGATCAGAGCGCGCAGCGCCGCGACCGGGTCGTCCCAGCCTGGGAAGCCGCCCGGCGGCAGCCAGCGCAGGTGGACCGCGAAGAGCAATACCAGCAGGATCGCCAGCCAGAACGCCGGCACCGCCACCCCGAACTGCGACAGCGTCATCGCCGCCCAGTCCCCGGGTTTCCCGTGATTGAGCGCCGCCCCCACCCCCAGCGCCAGCGCGGCCACGCCGGTCAGGACCATGGCGATCAGCGCCAGCGGCACGGTGACCGGCAACCGCTCGACGATCAGGTCGGAGACGGGGACGGCGAAGCTGTAGCTGGTCCCGAAATCCCCGGTCAGCACGCCGCCGATCCACTCCAGATAGCGCTCGCCCAAGGGCGCATCGAGCCCGAAGCGCGCGCGCAGCGCCGCCTGGGCGTCGGGGGTGGAATCCATGCCCAGCACCACCAGCGCCGGGTCCCCTGGCAGCACGTTCATCACGCCGAACACCAGGCCAGAGACCACGACCAGCGTGGCGATCAGCGTGGCGACGCGGGTGGCGAGCAGCCGGATCATCCGCGCCGCGCCTCCCCGTGCGATGGGATTGAGAGGCGGGGGGCGGGCAGGGCGCATCGGGTCATGCGGGTGGTCATGGGGCGGGCTCCCGCTGCGGATCTCCCCGATCCATGCCGGTTGGGCGGCGGGGCCGCAAGCGCCGCCGTC
>NZ_JBSRTQ010000174.1:0-8069 GCF_055129145.1 Albimonas sp.
CAGCACGCGCGCGCCATCCGCGATGCCGATGGCGCCGGCCCGCCCGCGCGCGCCGGCCCCTGGGACGCGGACGGCCGCCGTCGCCGCGATCCCGGCTTCCGCCGCCGGGCCCGCCGCCGCCGCCGCGCCGGCCGCGTCGATCGAGACCGGCGACGTGGTCATCCAGCTCGGCGCGTTCAACACCGACCAGATCGCCGAAAGCCAGTGGGCGCGCCAGGCGCGGCGCAACGAGGACCTGCTCGGCGCCTACGGCCACACCATCACCACCGTCGAATCCGGGGGGCGGACGCTGTTCCGTCTGCGGGTCGGGCCGATGACGGACCGGCAGCGGGCCCAAGACCTCTGCGCCGCGCTGAAAGCCCGCGGCGACGCCTGCATCGTGGCGAAGGTCCGCTGAGGTGGTCGCGCCCCGCGCCATCATTCTGGGACATGCCGGCCCCGAGCTGACCGCTTCCGAGCGCGCCTTCTTCGCCGATGCCGACCCCTGGGGCTTCATCCTCTTCGCCCGCAATGTGACGAACCCCGATCAGCTGCGGGCGCTGACCGAGGACCTGCGCGCCTGCGTGGGCCGCAACGCCCCGGTCTTCGTTGATCAGGAGGGGGGGCGCGTCGCCCGGCTGCGCGCGCCGCACTGGCGCGAATGGCCGTGGCCGCCGCGGCTCGAGGCGGCGCTTTCCCCCGAGGCGGTGGACGAGGCGCTGGCCCTGCGTTTCCGGCTGATCGCGCATGAGCTGCACGCGGCCGGCATCGACGGCGACTGCATGCCGATCGCCGACGTGGCCTTCGCCCGGACCGACGCGATCATCGCCGACCGGGCGCTGGGGCGGGATGCGGCCACGGTGGCGCGCCGCGCCGGGCTGATCGCCGAGGCCCTGCTTTCCGGCGGCGTGCTGCCGGTGATAAAGCATCTGCCGGGGCATGGGCGGGCGGACATGGACAGCCATCTCGCGCTGCCGGTGGTCGACGCGGCGCTCGATGATCTTCGCGCCACCGATTTCGCCGCGTTCCGGCCGCTGGCGGGCCAGGCGCTGGGGATGACCGCGCATGTGGTCTACACCGCCATCGACCCGGACCGGCCCGCCACGCTGTCGCCCGCCGGCATCGCCGCGATCCGCGACGACATCGGCTTCGACGGCTGCCTGATGACCGACGATCTTTCCATGGGCGCGCTCTCGGGCACGATGCGGGACCGGGCCGAGGCCTCCATCGCCGCGGGCTGCGACCTGATCCTGCACTGCAACGGCGACCGGGCGGAGATGGAGGGGGCGCTCGATGGCACGCCTCGCCTCGCGGGTCGGGCGGCGGAGCGGGCTGCGGCGGCGCTGGAAGCGCGCCGCGCGCCCGAGCCCTTCGACGCGGAGGCGGCGGACGCCCGCCACGCGGAGCTGGTCGCACCGCTGGCGGCGGGCGCCCATGCCTGACCCCCGCGCCCCGGCCCGCGCCTTCGTCGAGGACCGCCGCCGGCGCGACGCTCCCGACGGGCGCACCGGCGCGCTGGGAACGGAGGAGCGGCTGGCCGCCGAGGCGCTGGTCGTGGATGTGGACGGGTTCGAGGGCCCGCTCGACCTGCTGCTGACGCTGGCGCGGACCCAGAAGGTCGACCTGCGCCATGTCTCGATCCTGCAGCTGGCCGAGCAATACCTGCTGTTCGTGGAGGCGGCGAAGCGGCTGCGGATCGAGCTCGCCGCCGATTACCTGGTGATGGCCGCCTGGCTCGCCTATCTGAAATCCCGCCTGCTGCTGCCGCCTGAGCCCACCGCCGAAGGCCCGTCGGCCGAGGACCTCGCCGCCCGGCTCGCCTGGCGGCTGGAGCGGCTGGAGGCGATGCGCGAGGCGGGCGCGCGGCTGATGGGGCGCGACCAGCTCGGCCGCGATTTCCATGCCCGCGGCGCGCCCGAGCGCGTGGAGACGGTGCGCCGCGTGGTCTATGACGCGAGCCTGATCGACCTCCTGCGCGCCTACGCCCGGGTCAAGACCCGCGACGACTACCAGCCCCTGCACCTGCGCCGCGCGCCGATGATGACGCCCGAAGCGGCGCTGGAGCGGTTGCGCAGCCTGATCGGGGAGGTGCTGGACTGGCGCGTGCTGCAGACCTTCCTGCCCCCGGAATGGCGCGACGACCCCAAGCGCCGCCGCTCGGCCACCGCCGCGACCTTCGTGGCGATGCTGGAGCTGGTGCGCCGGGGCGAGGCGGACATGCGGCAGGAGCGCGTGTTCGGCGAGATCTCCATCCGCTCCCGCCGGGTGGCGCGTGATGGATCGGCCTGAGCGCCCGGCGACGGAGCCGCTTTTCCCCTCGCCGCCGCTGGGCGAGCAGGAGCGGATGGTGGAAGCGATCCTCTTCGCCTCGGCCGAGCCGATGACGGTGGGCGAGATCGCGGAGCGGCTGCCCCATGGCTGCGACGTAGCCGGGGTGATGGGGCTTTTGCGGCGGCGCTATTCCGGACGCGGCGTGGCGTTGGTGCAGGTGGGCGGGGCGTGGGCGTTCCGCACCGCCTCGGACCTTGGCTGGCTTCTGGCGCGCGAGGTGGTGGAGACGCGGCCGCTGAGCCGGGCGGCGATCGAGACGCTGGCGATCATCGCCTATCACCAGCCCGCGACCCGCGCCGAGATCGAGGACATCCGCGGCGTGGCGGTGTCGCGCGGCACGCTGGATCTGCTGATGGAGCGGGGCTGGGTGCGGCTGGGGCGACGGCGGACAACGCCGGGCCGGCCGGCGACCTTCGTGGTGACGGAGGCGTTCCTGGACCATTTCGGCCTGTCGAACGCCCGCGATCTGCCCGGGTTGAAGGAGCTGCGCGAGGCGGGGCTTCTGGACAACGTCCCCCCCGGCGACATGCCGACCGACGACGAGGACGACGGCCCCCCCCAGTCGCGGCTGTTCGATCCGGACGACTGAGGCGGGCTAGCCCGCCAGCAGGCGGGCGCCGTCGCGGCCGGTGATCCGGACCTCGACGAGGGCGCCGGGGACCCGGGGAGCGGCGAGTTCGACCTCGGCGAAGGTCTCGCCGCGGCCGCGGGTCTCGGTTTCCATCACCAGGCGTTCGGTCCGGCCGATGCGGGCGTCGAGCCAGGCGGTCTGGGCGGCGTCGCCCACGGCGCGCAGGCGGGCGGCGCGGGCCTTGATCTCGGCCTTCGCGACCTGCGGCATGCGGGCGGCGGGGGTGCCCTTGCGGGGGCTGTAGGGGAAGACGTGCAGCCAGGTGAGGCCGCAGTCCGCGACCAGACGCAGGGAGTTCTCGAACATCGCCTCGGTTTCGGTCGGGAAGCCGGCGATGAGGTCGGCGCCGAAGACGAGGTCGGGGCGGGCCTTGCGCATGTCCTCGCAGAAGCGGATGGCGTCGTCGCGCAGGTGGCGGCGCTTCATGCGCTTGAGGATCATGTCGTCGCCGGCCTGCAAGGAAAGATGCAGGTGGGGCATCAGGCGGGGTTCGGAGGCGATGGCGGCGATCAGCGACGGGTCGGCCTCGATCGAGTCGATGGACGAGATCCGCAGGCGGGGCAGGTCGGGGACGAGGCGCAGGATGCGCTGCACGAGGTCGCCGAGCGGCGGGCGGCCGGGCAGGTCCGCGCCCCAGGAGGTGAGGTCGACGCCGGTGAGCACAACTTCGTTGTAGCCGCGGCCGACGAGGCGGCGGATCTGCTCGACCACCACGCCGGCGGGCACGGAACGCGAGTTTCCGCGGCCGAAGGGGATGATGCAGAAGGTGCAGCGATGGTCGCAGCCGTTCTGGACCTGCACATAGGCGCGGGCGCGGGTTCCGAAACCGTCGATCAGGTGGCCGGCGGTCTCGGTGGCGGACATGATGTCGTCGACGCGGATCGGCTCGGAGGCGACGCCGAAACCGGGGGCGCCGGCGGCTTCGGCGGCGCGGGCCTCGGCGGCGAGGCGCGCCCAGGCGGGGGCCTGCATCTTTTCGAGGTTGCCCAGCACGAGGTCGACTTCAGGCATCGCGGCGAAGGTCTCGGGCTCGGTCTGGGCGGCGCAGCCGGTGACGATGATCCGGGCGCCCGGATTGTCGCGGTGCAGTTTGCGGATGCGCTGGCGGGCCTGGCGGACGGCCTCGGCGGTGACCGCGCAGGTGTTGACGATGACGGCGTCCGAAAGTCCCTCGGCGGCGGCGAGCTCCTTCATCGCCTCGGTCTCATAGGCGTTGAGGCGGCAGCCGAAGGTCTCGAAGACGGGCGCGGCGGCGGCCACGGGGGGCTTGGTCGGGGCGTTCATGCGGCCTCCACCCGGGCGAGGAAGGCGGGGGAAAGCTCGGCCTCGAACACCTCGGCGATCGGGCCCGCCATGCGCACGCCGTCGTCGCGCCAGTCGATGAAGAGCGAGCCGCCGTCGAGGATCACTTCGGCGCGCCGGCCGGTCAGGCCCCGGCGGGCGGCGGCGACGACGGTGGCGCAGGCGCCCGACCCGCAGGCGAGGGTGACGCCGGCCCCACGCTCCCACACCCGCAGGCGGATGCGATCCAGGCCATGGGCGGGGGCGAGGATTTCAGCGAATTCGACGTTGGTGCGCTCGGGGAACATCGGGTGGTGTTCGTAGACGGGCCCGTCGGTGGTCAGCGGCGCGACCTTGGCGTCGGGCACGAAGAACACGCAATGCGGGTTGCCCATGGAGACGGCGGAGGGGGCGCCGGGGAGGGGCAGGGTCTCGGTGTCCACGGGCTCGGAGAGCGGGATCTGCGCCCAGTCGAGGGCGGGGACGCCCATGTTGACCTCGATCAGGCCGTCGGCGCGGCGTTCCGCGGGAAGCAGGCCGAATTCGGTGCGCAGGATCAGCGCGTCGCGCCCGGTCTCGGCCATGGCGAGGCTGGCGACGCAGCGGGTGGCGTTGCCGCAGGCCCCGGCGGTGGAGCCGTCGGCGTTCCAGAAGCGGATGCGCAGGGCGGCGGCGTCGCCGGGGGCGGGGGGAAGCAGTTCGGCCAGCTGGTCGAAGCCGACGCCCCGATGCCGGTCGCCCAGCGCGCGGGCGAGCTCCGGCGTCACGCCGGGGCCGCCGGCGCGCGCGTCGATCACCACGAAGTCGTTGCCGAGCCCGTGCATCTTGCGAAAGCGGAGCGGCGGCTGGGGGGCGGTTTCCATGGCCCGCATATACGCGCGCGCGGCGCGTCGCGAAAGGGGGAGGCGCGGGGGGCGGGGTTGCGCGGGGCGCAGGGGCGGGGTCAGTCGGCGTAGATCATCTTGCGGGTCATGCCGCCGTCGATGACGAGCGTCTGCCCTGTGACGAAGCCCGCGCCCTCGCCCGCAAGGAACAGGAGGGCTGCGGCGATGTCGTCCACCGTGCCGACCCGGCCCGCGGGGTGCTGGTCGCGGTCGGTCGCGTTGTGTTCGGGCGGGGTGGGGTCGGCGCCGTGCTGGAGGTGGGTCGTCTCGATCCAGCCCGGCGCGATGGCGTTGACCCGGATCTCGGGCCCGAGGCTGATGGCGAGCGCGTGGGTGAGGGCGGTGATGCCGCCCTTGGCGGCGGCGTAGGCCTCGGAATTCGGCTCGGATTGCAGGGCGCGGGTGGAGGCCATGTTGACGATGGCGCCGCGGCGGGGGCGCAGCATCGGCACGGCGGCGCGGGTGCACAGGAACGTCGCGGTGAGGCTGGCGTCGAGGCGGCGGCGCCATTCGGCGAGGCTCAGGTCCTCGATGGGGCCGGCATGGGGCCCGGCGATGCCGGCGTTGTTGAAGAGAAGGTCGAGGCCCTCGGGCGCCCATTGCGCAAGGCGTTCGAAGGCCGTTGAGACGGCTGTCTCATCGCCCACGTCGGCTTGAAGGGGGAGGAGGGCGGGGTGCTCGGGCAGGGCGGCCAGCGCCTCCGGGTTCAGATCAAGGGCCGCAACCTTCCAGCCCTCGGCCAGCAGGCGACGGGTGCAGCCCAGCCCGATGCCCTGGGCGGCGCCGGTGACGAGCGCGGTCTTCATGTCTTGCCTCGCAACCGTCCGACCACGCCGGACGGGAAGAAATAGACCGACAGCACGAAGATGACGCCCAGCCAGAGCAGCCATCGGTCGGGGTTGAACAACTCGGGGAGGACGGGGATGCCCTCGGTCGAGGCGGCGACGAAGCCCATGACCTCGCGCAGATAGGACTGCGCGATGACGAAGAGCGTGGCGCCGATCACCGCCCCCCACATGGCGCCCATGCCGCCGATGACCACCATCAGAAGGACATCGATCATGATCTCGAAGCTCAGCACCGCGGCGGGGCCGGCATAGCGCAGCCAGACCGCGAAGAGCGAACCGGCGAGCGCCGCGGCGACGGCGGAAAGGCAGGTGGCGGCGATCCGGTAGCGGACGACGCGGAATCCGATGGCCTCGGCGCGGAAATCGTTCTCGCGGATCGCCTGGAGGACCCGGCCGAAGGGGGAATTTACAACGCGGAGCAGGGTGAGGAAGAGGATCAGCGACCCCGTGAAGACGAAATAATAGAGCAGAAGCTTGCCGTTGAGCGACACGCCGAAGAGCTTTCCGTCGGCGATCTTGAAGGCGGGGGTGAGTTCGCGCGGGACGGCGAAGGAGAAGCCGTCCTCGCCTCCGGTGATGTCGGAGAACTGGGAGACCATGACGGCGAAGGCGGAGGCGACGGCCAGCGTGATCATCGCGAAGAAGATGGCGCGGACGCGAAGCGAGAAGAGGCCGATGACGATGGCCAGCGCGGCGGCGGCGACGGCCCCTCCGGCGGCGCCGAGCGCGATCTGGCCGAAGCCTCGGCCGAGCCCGTCGAGGGAGAGGGCGACCCCGTAGGCGCCGATGCCGAAGAACATCACATGCGCGAAGCTGACGATGCCGGTATAGCCGAGCAGCAGGTCGTAGGAGGCGGCGAGCGCGATGAACACGCAGATCCGCGCCGCCGTGTCGAGCGAGCGGGTCCCGGGGAACAGGAACGGCGCGAAGGCAAGGCCGAGGAAGATGGCGATCAGCAGCGCGGCCAGGATCGGCGAACCGGGGCGGTCCCCTGAAATCAATCGAAAAATCATTTGGCCTTAACCACCGGAAACATGCCCTGCGGGCGCCACATCAGGATCGCGACCATCAGGCCGATATTGGAGACCAGCGCCGCCTTGGGCGCGAGGAAGGCCACGTAGTTGTAGAGCAGGCCGATGAGCAGCGCGCCGATGAAGCAGCCCTCGACCGAGCCGAGGCCGCCGATGATGACCACGATGAACACCATCACCATGATGTCGCCGCCCATATGGGCCGTGATGACCTCCTGGTAGAGGCCCCACATGATCCCGCCGAGGCCGGCCAGCGCCGAGCCCGCCATGAAGACCGCGATGAAGAGGGTGCGGATGTCGTAGCCGAGCGCCTCGACCATCTCGCCGTTTTCAACGCCGGCGCGGACCAGGAGGCCGATTTTCGTGCGGCGCATCAGCCAGCGCAGACCGAGGAAGAGCGCGAGGCCGAGGGCGACGGCCATGACCCGGTATTTCTCGACCGCGGCGCCGGCGAAGGTCCAGGCGCCCTTGAGGGTCTCGGGGCGTGAGACGTGGATCTCATCGGGGCCCCAGACCACGAAGATCAGCTGCTGGACGATGATCAGGCCGCCCATGGTGACGAGGATCTGTTTGAGATGGGCGCCGTAGACCGGGCGGACGATGACCCGTTCGAAGACGAGGCCCATGACGGCGGTGGCGGCCATGGCGGCGATGGCGGCGAAGCCGAGGGCGGTCAGGTCGGAGAAGACGGAAGGGGCGGCGTCGGGAGCGCCGCCGCCGATGGCCGCGAGGGCGGAGACGCCGACGAAGGCCCCGACCGAGATGAAGGCGCCATGGCCGAAATTGATCACGTCGAGCAGGCCGAAGACCAGGGTCATGCCCGACGCGATGGTGAAGATCATCATGCCCATGGCGAGGCCGGCGACGGTGAGGGTGATCCAGGAGGACAGCGCCGGGATCATGGCGAGACCGGCGAGCGCGAGGACGGCGACGAGGAGGGCGGGGGCGTGCGGCTCCAGCCGGGCGAGCGCGGTCTCGCGCGCGATGGTGGGGGCGTGTTCGGGGGCGAGGCTCATTTTGGGAGTCCTTGCACGTGGCCTGCGGCCAGCGCCGCGCCCCGGCGCGCCTCCCGCCCGCCCACCCC
>NZ_JBSRTQ010000175.1:0-8015 GCF_055129145.1 Albimonas sp.
CGGGCGGCGGCGGCGGCGCGGGCGGCGGCAGCCCAGCCGGCCTCGCCCGAGAGGGCCGGATACGCCGCCAGAAGCGCCTCGGCCAGATCGATTTTACGTGCGGGAACCGCCATTTACACGGCCTCCTTGAGAAGGTCGGCATAGCCGTTCTTCTCGACTTCCAGCGCCAGTTCCGGCCCGCCGGATTTGATGATCCGACCGTCCGACATGATGTGCACCACGTCCGGCGCGATATGGTCCAGCAGGCGCTGGTAATGGGTGATCACCAGGAAGGACCGCCCAGCGTCGCGCAGCGCGTTCACGCCGTCGGCGACCAGCTTCATCGCATCCACGTCGAGGCCGGAATCGGTCTCGTCCAGGATGCACATTTTCGGTTCCAGAACAGCCATCTGCAGGATTTCGTTGCGCTTCTTCTCGCCGCCCGAGAAGCCGACGTTGACCGGCCGCTTCATCATGTCGGCCGAAATCTCGAGGCTCGCCGCCTTCTCCCGGATCAGCTTGAGGAACTCGGCCGCCGACACTTCCGGCTCCCCGCGCGCCTTGCGCTGCGAATTGAGCGCGGTGCGCAGGAAGGTCATGTTGCCCACGCCCGGGATCTCCACCGGGTACTGGAAGGCGAGGAAAAGCCCCGCGGCGGCGCGCTCCTCCGGCTCCATGTCGAGCAGGTCGGCGCCCAGCAGGGTCGCGGACCCGTCGGTCACCGCATAGCCCTCGCGCCCCGACAGGACATAGCTGAGCGTCGACTTGCCCGACCCGTTCGGCCCCATGATCGCGTGGACCTGGCCCGCATCCACATTCAGGTCGACGCCCTTGAGGATGCGCTTGTCCTCTTCCTCGAGCTTCACGTGAAGGTTCTTGATCTCCAGCATCTTGTCGTCCTTTCTTCAGACGCCCGGCGCGCAAGGCGGCGCAGGCGAGACATGGCGAAGGGGCATCAGCCCCGGAATATCAAGGCGGCGCCGACCAGGATCAGGCCGAAACCCGCCGCGGTGGTCCACGAGATCGACTCCTTCAGCCACAGGACCGAGAAGCCGCAGAACACCGCCAGCGTGACCACTTCCTGAATGGTCTTGAGCTGGGCGGCCGAATAGACCGCGTGGCCGATGCGGTTGGCCGGCACCGCGAACCAGTATTCGACCAGCGCGATGGCCCAGCTGCCCATCACCGCGATCCACAGCGGCGCCGACGGGTAGCGCAGGTGGCCATACCAGGCGAAGGTCATGAAGACGTTGGACAAAACCAACATGCCGACCGGAAGAAGATAGGGGATCCATGCGCCCAATCTCGTCCTTCGCCCCCGCTCAGACCCGCTCGATCTTCACGGCGGTGCCGGAGACCGAGACCATCAGCATCGAGCCGTCCTTGCCGACGACCTCGTAATCGATGTCGACCCCGACCACCGCGTTGGCCCCGGCGGCGCCGGCGCGTTGCTCCAGCTCGCGGAAGGCGACCTCGCGGGCGTCCTCCAGCTTCGCCTCGTAAGCCCCTGATCTCCCACCGACGATGTCGGTGATGCCGGCGAAGAAATCACGCACGATGTTCGCGCCCATGATCGCCTCGCCCACCACCACGCCGCAATATTCGACGATGCGATGACCCTCGACGCCGTTGGTGGTGGTGACGATCATCCGGCCGCTCCTGTCCCGGGGATTGACCGCGATCATCAGCCCACCGAGCCTTCCAGCGAGATCGCCACCAAGCTCTGCGCCTCCATCGCGAACTCCATCGGCAGGGCCTGCAGGACCTCCTTGCAGAAGCCGTTGACCACGAGGGCCACCGCGTCCTCCTCCGACATGCCGCGCTGGCGGCAGTAGAACAGCTGGTCGTCGGCGATCTTCGACGTCGTCGCCTCGTGCTCGACCTTCGAGGACTGGTTGCGCACTTCGATGTAAGGCACGGTATGCGCGCCGCATTTGTCGCCGATCAGCAGGCTGTCGCACTGGGTGTGGTTGCGCGAATGCGTGGCCTTGGGGTGCATCGACACCAGCCCGCGATAGGTGTTCTGCGCGCGCCCCGCGGAGATGCCCTTGGACACGATCCGCGACCGGGTGTTCTTGCCCAGATGGATCATCTTGGTGCCGGTGTCCGCCTGCTGGTAGTTGTTGGCGATGGCGATGGAGTAGAACTCGCCCTGGCTGTCATCGCCGCGGAGAATGCAGGACGGGTATTTCCAGGTGACGGCCGAGCCCGTCTCCACCTGGGTCCACATCACCTTGGAGCGATCCCCGCGGCAGTCGGCGCGCTTGGTCACGAAATTGTAGATGCCGCCCTTGCCTTCGGCGTCGCCGGGATACCAGTTCTGCACCGTCGAGTATTTCACCTCGGCGTCGTCCAGCGCCACGATCTCCACCACCGCCGCGTGCAGCTGGTTGATGTCGCGCTTCGGCGCAGTGCAGCCCTCCAGGTAGCTCACATAGGAGCCCTTGTCGGCGATGATCAAGGTCCGCTCGAACTGGCCGGTGTTCTCGGCGTTGATCCGGAAGTAGGTCGACAGCTCCATCGGGCAGCGCACACCCTCGGGGATGTAGACGAAGGACCCGTCCGAAAAGACCGCCGTGTTCAGCGTGGCGTAGTAGTTGTCCGACGCCGGCACGACCGAGCCGAGATACTTGCGCACCAGCTCCGGATGCTCCTGCACCGCTTCGGAAATCGAGCAGAAGATCACGCCGGCCTTGGCGAGCTCGGCCTTGAACGTGGTGCCGACCGACACGCTGTCGAACACCGCATCCACCGCCACCTTGCGGCCTTCGGCGGCGGGACCGTCCGCGCCTTCAACGCCTGCCAGAATCATCTGCTCTTTCAGCGGGATGCCGAGCTTGGCGTAGGTGCGCAGCAGCTCCGGGTCGACCTCATCCAGAGACTTCGGTTTCACCGCGAAGGACTTGGGCTGCGCGTAGTAATACTGATCCTGGAAGTCGATCTTGGGGTAGTGGACCATGGCCCATTCCGGCTCGTCCATCTTCAGCCAGCGCCTGTAGGCGGCCAGACGCCAGTCCAGCAACCAGTCCGGCTCGTTCTTCTTGGCCGAGATCAGGCGGACGATGTCCTCGGACAGACCCTTGGGCGCGTAGTCCATCTCGATGTCCGACGACCAGCCGTGCTTGTATTCCCCGCTGAGCGAGCGCACCGCGTCGACGGTATCCTGCTCGACCCCGTCCTTGGCGACGAGTTCGGGCGTGGTATGATCCAGAGCGGCCATGTCGGTCTCCTTGTCGCGCGCGCGCCCCGGTGGGCGGCGCGAGGGGGGGGTCAGGCGGCCCGCGCGGTGGCGCGGGCGTGTTTCTCGGCCCAGGCGGCGACGAAACCGTCGATTTCGGCCTCCGTCGTCGCGGGCCCGATCGAGACGCGCAGCCCGCAGGCCGCGTCCTCGGGCGAATATCCAAGCGCCGCAAGCACTTGGCTCGGCGCCGTCTTGCCTGATGCGCAGGCCGAGCCGGAACTGACCGCATAGCCCGCGAGGTCCATCTGCATGGCCTGCGTCTCTCCCCGCCAACCGCGCGCGAGGATCAGCGAGGTGTTGGGCAGACGCGGACCGTCCCCCCCCACGATCTCGGGCGCATGGGCCAGGCTTTCAAGGCGCCGCTCGAGCCGGTCCCGCATGACGGCGACCCGGTCCCATTCGCCGGCGTCGCGTTCGGCCCCGGCCGCAGCCGCCGCCGCGCCGAAACCGGCGATGCCGGGCAGGTTCTCGGTGCCCGCCCGCCGGTTGGTCTCCTGCCCGCCGCCGGGGGCGAGGCTCGCCCCGCCGAGGCCCGCACCGCGCACGATCAGCGCGCCGACCCCCTTGGGACCGCCGAGCTTGTGACCCGACAGGATCGCGAAATCCGCACCCGAGGTCGAAAAGTCGAAAGGCAGCCGCCCGACCAGCTGCGTGATGTCGGCCAGAACGCGTGCGCCCGGCGCCGCGGGAATCGGGGTCAGCGCTCCGGTCTCGTTGTTCGCGGGCGTCATCGCGATCACCCGCCCCGGCCGATCGCCGGCCCGCGCCAGCGCGGTCAGGCAGGGATGCGAGGTCGGGTCGACCTCCACCACCCCCTCCGGCAGCTGCGCCAGGATCCCGGCGGCCTCGGTGGCGCCGGAGGTGAACACCACCTCCTCCGTCGCGCAGCCGACCAGGGCCGCCACCTGCGCCCGCGCCCGTTCGATCAACCCGCGCGCCGCCCGTCCCTCGGCATGCACCGAAGACGGGTTCCCCCCGACCTCCAGCGCCGCGATCATCGCCGCGCGCGCCTGCGGCCGCAGCGGCGCGGAAGCGTTCCAGTCGAGATATGCGCGGAGACGCGTCATGCGCGGGCCATATCCTCGTTCAGCAGCTCGGCGAAATCGGGGACCGCGGGGCACGGCACCATACGGTTGGCCACCACATCGGCCAGCGTGGTCCGGCTGAGGAACACATGCACATGGGCCGACAGCTGCTCCCACAGATTATGCGTCAGGCAATGCGCCTGGGAGCCGCCGCAGCCCTTCTCGTTCTTCTCGGTCCCGCAGCCCATGGCGTTCAGCCGTTCGTCGACCGCGGCCATCACCTCGGCGATGGTCACGTCGCGCGGCGCGCGGGCCAGGCGATAGCCGCCGCCGGGGCCGCGCACGCTGTCGACCAGGCCTGCACGGCGCAGACGGGCGAAAAGCTGCTCCAGATAGGCCAGCGAGATATCCTGCCGCTCCGCGATCTCGGACAGCGACACCAGCGTCTCGGCCGGCTGCAACGCGATATCGGCGAGCGCGGTCACCGCGTAGCGGCCCTTGGTGCTGAGCTTCATGCCTGTCTCTCCTCGCGGCGTCGCGTTCGCGCGCCTTGTCGTCCGGCGGCCGGGGCGCGGAGATGCGCCCGCGGCCTGCGATTTCTTCCCCGCATGTCGCCCCCTTCGCCGGGGCTTTCAAGCGTCAAAGCCAAAACCGGAAGCGCATGAAACGCCCACGGTCCCCGGTCATGGCCGCGACGCAGGCGCCGGAGCGCCTTGCGCGAATTGGCGCGGGTCAGTTGACGCGAGACCTGTCGCCGACTACCTGCAACGCAACCGGCTTCGACCGGCATGAAGTTTAGAACAGTTCTAGATTGCCCGAGGAATTGAGTCAAGCATGGCCGCCCCCCGTCAGGGGACGCGTGGCCGGCGTCTCGAACCCGGGCCGATGGCCATCAGCGCGAGGGAACCGAATGCCCGAAGTGATCTTTCCCGGACCGGACGGACGTCTGGAAGGTCGCTACCATCCGCAGAAGGCCAAGGATGCGCCGCTGGCGATCATCCTTCACCCTCACCCCCAGTTCGGGGGGACGATGAACAACAAGGTGGTGTACAACCTGCACTACGCCTTTCATCGTCTGGGCTTCGCGGTGCTGCGCTTCAACTTCCGCGGCGTCGGCCGCTCCCAGGGCGAGTTCGACCAGGGCATCGGGGAACTCTCCGACGCCGCCGCCGCGCTCGACTATCTCCAGGTGCTCAACCCCAACGCCCGGCAGAGCTGGGTGGCGGGCTTCTCCTTCGGGGCCTGGATCGGGATGCAGCTGCTGATGCGGCGACCCGAGATCTCGGGCTTCGTCTCGGTGGCCCCGCCGGCGAACATGTACGACTTCTCGTTCCTCGCGCCCTGCCCGTCCTCGGGCCTGGTGGTGAACGGCGACGCGGACCGCGTGGCCCCGCCGGCCGACGTGCTGAAGCTGGTCGACAAGCTCAAGACCCAGCGCGGCATTGAGATCACCCATGAGGTGATCCCCGGCGCCGGGCATTTCTTCGACAAGCAGCTCGAGCAGATGACCTCGCTGGTCGAGAACTACGTCGGCATGCGCACCGTGGTCGAGGGCGCGTCCTGATCCGCTGAGCGGATTGGATGGACTTCAAGGGGGCGCGTCCGGCCGGGCGCGCCCCTTTCGCCTTCAGGGTCGCGACAGCCGCCCGCCCGGGGTGGCGGCGCGGACCCCGGTGGAGTCGGGCGAGGTCAGCGGCAGACCCCGCTTCACACGGACCGCGAGCCAGGCGAAAGCCTGCGCCTCCATCAGCCCGCCGTCGAAGCCCGCGGCCTCGGCCGGGATCACCTCGGCCTCGACCCGCTCGGCGATCATCCGGGCGAGCACCGGGTTGCGCCGCCCGCCGCCGCACAGGATCCAGGTGGCGGCGGGGCGCGGCAGATGCGCCGCCGCCCCCGCCGCGCAACGGGCGGCTAGCGCGGTGAGCGTCGCCGCGCCATCCTCCGGCGAAAGCCCGTCCATCGCCGCCAGAACCTGCGCGAAATCGTTACGGTCCAGAGATTTCGGCGGCTTTCTCGAGATCCACTCCGAAACCGAGTTTCGGATCAGCAGATCCTCATGCACACGGCCAGCTTCCGCCGCTTCGCCGTTGAAATCGCAAGAGGTTCCGAATTTCGCCTGCATCCAGTCGTCGATCGGCGCATTCGCCGGCCCGGTGTCGAACCCGACCAGCGCGCCCGGGGCCTCGGGCCGATCCACCCCAGGATCCACCCAGCTGACATTGCCCACCCCGCCGAGATTGAGGAAGCATACCGGCCCGCCGCCGCCCATCCCCCGCGCCAGCGCGTGATGGAAGAACGGGACCAGCGGCGCGCCCTGCCCGCCCGCCGCCATGTCGGCGCTGCGAAAGTCCCAGGCCACGTCGCGCCCCAGGGCGCGGGCGAGCCGCGCGCCATCGCCCAGCTGCCAGGTCCAGCCCTCGTCCGGCGCGTGCGCCACGGTCTGGCCATGGAACCCCACGATCTCCACCGCCGGCGCGTCGCTCCCCGCCAGCAGGCGGGCGGAGGCGGCGGCATGGGCTTCGGTCACTTCGGCTTCGGCGCGAGCGAGGATCTCGACCGCCCGCCCCTCCGCCGGGCGAAACCCGCGCCAGTCGCGATGCACGGCGCGGGCCGCGTCCATCTCTCCCGGCGCATAGGGGAATTCCGCGCCGGGCCCGAAACCTGACACCGTCTCGCCATCGGTCAGCAGCGTCGCCGCATCCACCCCGTCGAAAGAGGTCCCCGACATCAACCCAAGCGCCCAGACCGGCTTCATCGCATCCCTCCCATTCGCAGCCCACACCCCGACACCGCGCGACCCGAAGGGTCAAGCCGGCCCGAAGGGCGCGCAAGCGCCCGGAGAAGACGGAATGCCGGCGCAGCCGGCGCCATTTCCCTCGCCGCCCTTCCCTTCCGCGCCGGCCCGCGGCATAGAGCCTCCCACCTATCACGCCCGAGGATCCGGACATGACCTACGCGCCCAAATCCGAGTTCCTGCACACCGTCATCGCCCGCGGCTTGATGCAGGACTGCACCGACCTGGAGGCCCTCGACGAGGCCCTCATGGCGGGGGTGGTCCCGGGCTATATCGGCTTCGACTGCACGGCCGACAGCCTGCATGTCGGCCACCTCACCGGCATCATGCTGCTGCGCTGGCTGCAGAAGACCGGGCACAAGCCCATCGCCCTGATGGGCGGCGGCACCACCCGCATCGGCGACCCGTCCGGCAAGGACGAGGCGCGCCAGCTGCTCACGCCCGAGGTCATCGCCTCCAACATGGAGGGCATCCGCGCGGTGTTCTCCGCCTACCTCGCCTTCGAGGAAGCCGGCGGCAACGCGCTGCAGCCCAACAACGCCGACTGGCTCGATCAGCTCAACTACATCGACTTCCTGCGCGACTACGGCCGGCATTTCACCATCAACCGGATGCTGACCTTCGACTCGGTCCGCCTGCGGCTCGACCGCGAACAGCCGCTGACCTTCCTCGAGTTCAACTACATGCTGCTCCAGGCCTACGACTTCCTGGAGCTGAACCGGCGCCTCGGCTGCCGGCTTCAGATGGGCGGCTCGGACCAGTGGGGCAACATCGTCAACGGCGTGGAGCTGACCCGCCGGGCCGAGGGCGCGCAGGTCTTCGGGCTGACCGCGCCGCTGCTGACCAAGGCCGACGGAACCAAGATGGGCAAGACCGCCGGCGGCGCGGTATGGCTGAACGAGGACCGGCTCGGCCATTACGAGTTCTGGCAGTACTGGCGCAATGTCGAGGACAGCCAGGTCGGCCTGCTGCTGCG
>NZ_JBSRTQ010000176.1:0-7981 GCF_055129145.1 Albimonas sp.
CTGAGACGCCCGGCGCGGCGGGCCCGGACGGCCGGGGTCTTGCCGCGTCGCAGGCCGAGAGCCCGGCGCGGGGCGTCGGCGCCGAGGCCTCCTCCCCCGCCGCCCCGGCCGGCGTGACGCCGTCGCGCGCCGGACCGCGGGACGACGCCGACGTCAAGCGCCCGCGGTTTCTGCGCAGGCGCAGGGCCGAGACGCTGTCGGGGCTGCTGCCCCTCGCCGCCTTCTTCGCGCTGATGCCGCCTTTCGTGACCATCTTCGCCCATGACGGGCGGATCTTCGGCGCGCCCTCGGCGCTGGTGTTCCTGCTGGGGGTCTGGCTGGGGCTGGTGATCGCGGCCCGGCTGCTGTCGCGCCGGCTGCTCAACCCCGACCGCGACCTGTGAGAACGCTCAGCGTCGACCTGCTGCTCGGGGTCTGCCTGCTCTATGTGCTGGCGCTTTTCGGCGTGGCGTTCTGGGCGGACCGGCGGATGCGCCGGCCAGGCGGGGACTGGCTGACGAGCCCTTGGGTCTACACCCTGTCGATCTCGGTCTATTGCACCTCCTGGACCTTTTACGGCGCGGTTGGGCAGGCGGCGCGGGGGGGGCTCGACTACGTCGCGATCTACACCGGGCCGGTGCTGGTCTTCGCGGGCTGGTGGTTCCTGCTGCGAAAACTGGTGCGGATCGGGCGGTCGCAGCGCATCACCTCCATCGCCGACCTGCTGTCGTCGCGCTACGGCAAAAGCCCGGCGCTGGCGGTGATGGTCACCCTGCTCGCGGTCACCGGCTGCACGCCCTACATCGCCCTGCAGCTCAAGGCGGTGGTCGACAGCTTCACGCTGGTGGCGGGGCCGGGCTATGCCGACGACACCGGGGCGGCGGCGT
This sequence comes from Albimonas sp., assembly GCF_055129145.1. Lineage (NCBI taxonomy): Bacteria > Pseudomonadati > Pseudomonadota > Alphaproteobacteria > Rhodobacterales > Paracoccaceae > Albimonas > Albimonas sp. The sequence goes on from NZ_JBSRTQ010000176.1 coordinate 867, forward strand.
TCTGGGTGGCGGCCGGGATGGCGGTGTTCACCATCCTGTTCGGCACGCGGTCCGTCGACGTGAACGAGCGGCATTTCGGCGTGGTCGCGGCCATCGCGGTGGAGGCGCTGGTGAAGCTCGTCGCGCTGACCGCGGTCGGGGGCTTCGCGGTGTTCTCGGTCTTCGGCGGCGTCGCCCCGGCGCTGGAGGGGCTGACGCCGGAGCTGCTGCATCTCGACGACACCGCCTTCGGGGCGCGCTGGGCGGTGATCACGCTGCTGTCGGCCGCCGCCATCATCTGCCTGCCCCGCCAGTTCCAGGTGACGGTGGTGGAGAACGACGACGAGCGGCATCTGGCCACCGCGGGGTGGCTCTTCCCGCTCTATCTGCTGGTGATGACGCTGTCGGTCCTGCCCATCGCCGCGGCGGGGCTGATGGTGCTGCCCGCGGGCTCCAATCCGGACATGTATGTGCTGTCGCTGCCCCTCGCGCAGGGGCAGACGGCGCTGGCGATCTTCGTGTTCATCGGGGGGTTCTCGTCGGCGACGTCGATGGTGATCGTCGCGGCCATCGCGCTGTCGACCATGGTGTCGAACCACATCGTGACGCCGCTGGTGCTGCGGGCGCGGTCCGAATCCGAGGCGTTTTCGGGCGATGTGCGGCGGATCCTGCTGATCGGGCGGCGCGGCTCGATCATCGGGATCCTGTTCCTGGGGTTCCTCTATCATCAGGCGTCGGAGGGGGCGGCGGCGCTCGCCTCCATCGGGCTGATCGCCTTCGCCGGGGTGGCGCAGTTCCTGCCGGCGCTGCTGGCGGGGCTTTATACGCGGCAGGCGACGCGGGTGGGAGCGCTGGCCGGTCTGGGCGGGGGCGCGGCGGTTTGGGCGTGGACATTGCTGCTGCCCGCGACCGGGCTGCTGCCCGAGGCGGTGATGGCGGCGGGGCCGTTCGGGATCGACGCCCTGCGCCCCTACGCCCTGCTCGGCATGACCGGGATGGACCCGCTGGTGCATGCCGTCTTCTGGTCGATGACGGTCAATGTCGCGCTGCTGGTGGCGGGGTCGCTGGCGCGCGAGCCCTCGCCGCTGGAATGGCTGCAATCGGCGATCTTCGTCGACGTGTTCCGCACCGGCGAGGCCGAGATCGCCGGGATCGTGCGGCGGGAGGCGGCGTCGGAGGATCTCTTCGTGCTCGCCCAGCGCATTCTCGGGGGCGGGGCGGCGCAGCGGCTGTTCCGCGAATCGGCGCTCGAGCAGGGACGCGAGGGGCTGCCCGCCCCCACCGACCGCTTCGTGCAGCAACTGGAGCGGGCGCTTGCGGGCTCGGTCGGCGCGGCTTCGGCCCATGCGATGGTGACCAAGGCGGCGGGGGGGGAGACGATCTCGCTGACCGAGCTGATGCGCATCGCCGACGAGACCGTGCGGCTGATGGAATATTCGCATGAGGTGGAGCGCAAGAGTCAGGAACTGGAACTGGCCGCACGGCAATTGCGCGAGGCGAATGCGCGGTTGCGGGAACTGGACGCGCAGAAGGACGATTTCCTCAGCCAGGTGAGCCACGAGCTGCGCACGCCGATGACCTCGGTCCGGGCCTTCGCCGAGATCCTGCTGGAGGCGGGCGCCGCGGACGGCGCGGATGCCCAGCGCTTCATCGGGATCATCCATGCCGAAAGCCTGCGGCTGACCCGGCTGCTGGACCAGATCCTCGATCTCAACGTGCTGGAACGGGGCGAGACGCCGCTGCCGATCGTGCCCACCGACGCGGCCGAGGTGATGAGCCGGGCGGTGGAGACGGTGCGCGGGCTGGCGCGGACCTCGGGGGCGGAGATCGCGCTGCGCGGCGCCGTGCCGGCGCGGGTGATGGCGGACCCGGACCGTCTGACCCAGGTGCTGATAAACCTTCTGTCCAACGCGCTGAAATACAACGACTCCGTCGCGCCGAAGGTCTGGGCGGAGGTGACGGTGGAGGGGCGGCACGCGGTGCTCTCGGTCTCCGACAACGGGCCGGGCGTGGCGGAGGCGGACCGGGAGCGGGTGTTCCTCAAGTTCTCCCGCGGCTGGGACCGCAAGGACCAGGGCGGCGCGGGATTGGGGCTCGCGATCAGCCGGGAGATCATGCGCAGGTTCGGCGGGGACCTGACCCTGGCCCGGTCCGAGGGCGGCGCGCGGTTCGAGGCGCGGATGCCAATTCTCTCAGGCCCTACCAACCCCGGGGAGAATGAACAAGCCCAGCATCCCCTAGCTCACTAAAACAAACTTCGTATATGGCCGAGTGATCCCTTATTGAATTAAATAATTCTATCATGTCATGAACACCAATTAGATTTAAATAATCTCCATCGAAAATAGTCTCGAAATATTCCTTCCGAACCAAACAGGCATTTGTTGACACAATTTCTCCATCAAATGCGCTGGTAAGCGTTGTCCCGCCAACAATATTGGATGGTGAGATTCTGAAAACCATTAGTTCAATTCCTTGAAGACTTGATGAACGGCTACGATTTTTTACGCCGCTCTCGGCCCGAATATCTCCTACTAAATATGCCCTTTCCCCTACTGGAATGACTAATCCGTCGCCAAACCACTCATCTTTTTGACTGGAAACACGACGATGCAAAAACACGACGACACCTGACTCCCCAGCCCGCTTCCGTATAGAAACCTCCGAAACAACCACTCGTCCAGCCTTATTTGCCTGCCTGAAGCAGATAAACTCACCGAATAAATCCTTTAATATACCTGTTGTGCCTCGGTCTATCTCTAAAAGACTAAGAACAAGGGAGTATCCTATTTCAGCAACTTTTTGCTGCATCGGACTCTCTTCATCTCTACGGAGGGATAGCCCATCGCCTCGCAGTTTTGCGAACAAGCGGCTCTGCTCCACCACAAAATCATGATGGGGGAACTGGTCAGACACAAAATATTCGTATAGCGCCCTGAGCGTTTTATTAGTTGCTAGATATCTATGATTGGGTCTTCCATGTGTCTGAATTAGTTTTTTAAGACTTTCTTCAGAGGTACCGCTCTCAATAGACATCACCTCAATAGATACACCTGAAAGACGCAGTCGATAGGCCAACAGGACCACCGCCGCACCGACTTCCTGGGTGTCACTCTCAAGCACATCGATCACGCCCTTGACCTCCAACGCGAATCTGTTTAGGCAGATTTGTCTCCCAACCCGGTTTGGACCCGAGCTGGGAGACCTGGCGGCTAAAATAGTGCAATCGCGATTTGCACCAGTGTTGCAATCAGTTGGGCAAGAGCTATGAGCACAGGCATGTTCATGGCTTCACTCCCATGGGGCGCGTCGAGGCAGTCGGCGCTCTGCTCGCAACCGTACGATGTGGAACCTCAGTTTTGAGGAAGCAAGTTTGAGGTTCTTAAGGACGTCGTTTGCATCGAACTCCATCGTTGGCGGATACGAATCGCGAAAGATTGGAACCTTCCACGCTATTTTTATTGCACAAAATTGCGCTTCCCTCAAAGGGAAATTTTGAGCCGCAGGGGGGAATTTGATCTGCCCCCATGGGAATTCGTGTGACGGCCTTAATGGTAAGTCCGCGATCTAAAAACTGCGAGCAGTGTCTCAAAATAAATTACAATGTATTTCAAATGCTTACCAGAAACGCACTTACTCGTCGAGCGTGCGGGCCTCGTCGATCAGCATCACCGGGATGCCGTCGCGGATCGGGAAGGCGAGGCGGGCTTTGGGGGAGATCAGCTCCTGCGCCGCGCGGTCGTAGTCGAGGCGCGACTGGGTCACCGGGCAGATCAGCGTCTCCAGCATCCGGCGCGAGGCGGTCAGGCGCTGGGACCACCGCTCTGGATCCTGCATGGGGTGTCGCGCCACCTGCGGGGGCAGCGCGTGGGAAGGGAGGTCGAGGCCCGGCGCGTCGTCGTCACGCGCGCCGGGGCGGCCGACGGGCGCGTTCGCCGCGCCGCCGACCTTGGCATGGGGGCTCTGGGGATCGGGGGTCGGGCGGCTTTCGGGGCCGGGTCCGGGGCCGTCCTCGGGCTCGCTCATTGCAGCGCCCCGCCTTCCTCGCCGCCCGAGGCGATGGCGAACTGCATCAGGGCGGCCAGGGTCTCGCGGCGGGTCGAGAGGGTCGGCGCCTCGAGCAGGGCCTGCTTCTCCTCCACCTCGAACGGGCAGAGCATGGAGAGCGAGTTGATCAGCATCTCCTCATCCGCCTCGCGCAGGGTGTCCCAGTCCGAGCTCAGCTGCGCCACCGAGAAGAACCGGCCCAGCGTATCGAGGAAATCGTCCCGGTCGAAATCGGGATCCTCCTCCTCCGAGCCCAGATCCCGACGGAAATCCTCCCAGGTCGGGCGGATGCGGCGATAGGGCTGGAAGCCCTCGACCTCGCCGGCCAGCCGGAATCGGGAGATGCCGGCGAGCGTCACCAGATAGCGCCCGTCCTCGGCCTCGTTGAACGAGATGATCCGCCCGGCGCAGCCGATGGAGCGGAGGCGCGGGTCGTTGCCGTCCGGCGCCTCGAACGGCTGGATCATGCCGATCAGGCGATGGTCGGTCTTCATCGCGTCGTCGAGCATGGCGAGGTAGCGGGGCTCGAAGATGTTGAGCGGCAGCCGCCCGCGCGGCAGCAGCAGCGCGCCCGGCAGGGGGAACACCGGGATGACCTCCGGCAGGTCGCCGAGCGAGAAATGACGGGGCATCGGCCGGCCGCTCAGGCGAAGACCATGGACCCGAGCCGGCGGCGTCCCTTGCCGACCAGCGGATCCTTGGGTCCGAGGCTGTCGAACAGCTTGGTGAGCTGGGTCTTGGCGGCGGCCTCGTTCCATTCGCGGTCGCGGCGGAACAGCTCCAGCAGCTCGTCGATGGCGGCTTCGTGATTGCGCTCGGCGATCAGGGCCTGGGCGAGCTCCAGCCGAGCCTGGTGATCGTCGGGGTCCGCCTCCAGCCGGGCGCGCAGCCCGTCGGTCTCGCCGGTGGCGCCGACCGACTGTTCGGCGAGCTCCAGCTGGGCGCGGGCATGGGCGATGGCCGGGTCGTTGATCTTGAGCGCATGGACGCGGGAGAGCGCGGCATGGGCCTCCTCATAGCGCTGCAACGCCACGAAGGCGCGGACCAGACCGCCGATGGCGGCGAGGTTGTCTTGGTCCTCCTCCAGGATCGCGGCGAAGACCTGGATGGCGTCGTCGGCGGCGCCCGTCTCCAGCATCTCCTCGGCGGCGGCGATGGCGTCGGCGAGCGTCTCGCCCCCCGCCATGCCGACCAGCTTGTCGACGAAGGCCTTGATCTCGGACGGCGGCACCGCCCCGGCGAAGCCGTCGACCGGCTGGCCGTCGAGGAAGGCGTAGACGGTGGGGATCGACTGCACGCGCAGCTGGCCCGCGATCATCTGGTTCTGATCGACATCGACCTTGGCGAGCTTGACCTTGCCGCCGGCCGCGCGCACCGCGGCTTCGAGCGCGGGGGTCAGCTGCTTGCAGGGGCCGCACCAGGGGGCCCAGAAGTCGACGATGACCGGGACCCCCTTGGAGCCCTCGACCACCTCGGCCATGAAGGTGGCCTCGGTCACGTCCTTGATGATGTCGGCGTCGGCGGGCGCTCCGGCGCCGCCGCCCTGGCCCAGTTCCAGCATCGCTTCGGTCCCTTCGCGCGTGGACGCGCCGGCCCCGGCCCTTGCCGCGGTCGCCGCCGTCCGAAAATTCCGTTGGGTTCTAAGTAGAGGTCGAGGGCCGTTCCGGCAACCGCCCCGCTCGGATTGGATGGGGCGCGAAGTCGGGCGGGAGGGATCAGCCGCGGGCGGCGGCGGCGAGCGCTTCGAGGGCGTCGAAGTCGATCTCCAGCGGCGTATGGCCGGTGGCGGCGAAGAGCCGGCGCAGGTCGGCGGTGGCGATGGCGAGGGTCGCCTCGTTGTGCAGGGGGTGCACGTTGAGGATCCGGGCCCGCATCATCTGCGCGTCGAGGGCGAGGCGCACCCGGGCGCCCACGTCGTTGACGAGGCCGAGCAAGGTGACCGCGCCGGGGGAGACGCCGAGCAGCGCGCCCATGTCCTCCGCCGAGCCGAAGCTGACCCGGCCCGAGCCCAGCGCCCGGCCGAGATCGGCGATGCGGACGGCGCGGTCCTCGGAACAGGCGACGAGCCAGTGCTGGCCGGATTTCGCCTTTAGGAACAGGTTCTTGCAATGCGCCCCGGGCAGGGTTCCGCGCAGGTCGCGGGATTCCTCCACCGTGCGCAGGGGCGGGTGGGCGTGGCGGACGACCGGGATGGAGAGGCGGTCGAGGATCGCCATCAGCGCCGCTTCCGCCGCCGCGGGGTCGCGTGTGGCGTCGGCGGGAAGGGCGGGGGGAGAGGTCGGAGTCATCGGCGGGTCATCCTGGGGTCCCTCGGGCGCTGCGGGAGGGTCCGGTTCAACCGGCGCCGGGGGTCGAGGTCAAGGGCCGGGGCCGCCGCCCCGCGCGCCGCCCCGACTCCGCCCCCGGCCGCGCTTTCCCGGCGCGTTGTTTCCCCCGCGCCGATAGGGTAGGCGGAGACCGCCGCGGCCCGAGAGCGCCCCTTCCGACCCCCGCCTCCGGACCGGATGACGCGACACGAAGGCCCGACGTTACGCAAAGGTGAGGAGCCCCCCCGCGTGAGATATGTCAGCACCCGTGGACAGGCCCCGGTCCTTTCGTTCGAAGACGCCATGCTGGCCGGGCTCGCCCGCGACGGCGGGCTCTACGTGCCGGAATTCATTCCCGCGATGGACCGCGACGCCATCGCGGCCCTCGCCGGCGTCGGCTACGAGGAGACCGCCTTCCGGGTGATCTCCCCCTTCGTGGGCGACTCGGTCGCGCCCGACGACCTGCGCGCGCTGATCGAGCGCGCCTATGCGAATTTCGGCCACGCCGCCCGCGCCCCCCTGGTCCAGATCGGGGAGAACGACTGGATCCTGGAACTGCATCACGGGCCGACACTGGCCTTCAAGGATTTCGCCATGCAGCTGGTGGCGCAGCTGTTCCAGCATGCGCTTTCCAAGCGCGGGACCCGCGTGACCATCGTCGGCGCGACCTCGGGCGACACCGGATCGGCCGCCATCGACGCCTTCGCGGGGCTGGACAACGTGGATGTGTTCATCCTCTACCCCCATGGCCGGGTGTCGGAGATCCAGCGCCGGCAGATGACC
>NZ_JBSRTQ010000177.1:0-7976 GCF_055129145.1 Albimonas sp.
CTCGGTGCGGACGCGCAGGGCGGCCTCATAGGCCTCGACTGCGCGGGAGAGGAGGCGCATCCCCGCCTCGCCGCCGGCGCGCTTGCCTTGGGTCTGGAGCATTGCCGCCAGATTGTTTTGAGACTTTGCCCATTCGAGCGGGCTTTTTGTTTCTCCGCGCACTTCCAGATTCCGCTCAGTCAGCCGAACCGCTGCGTCGAGTCCTTGTCCACCGTAGCGCAAGCCGTGCGAATAAAGCCTCGTCGCGGAGGCATGTCGCCGCTCCGCCCCCTCCATCGGATCGAACGGGTCGAACATCGCCGCGGCGGCGGCGTAGTGGTCGAAGGCCGTGTCGGCGTCGTTGTTCAGCAGGGCCGCGTCGCCGCGGGTCTCGCGGATGGCGGCTTGTTTGCGGACCTGGACCAGGGTGTGTTCGGTTTGCTGGATCTCCTCGGCGTCGGCGAGCAGGCGGTCGGCTTCCGGAAAATCGCCCGCCTCCAGCGCCCCCTCGGCCGCGCCCATGAGGTTCGCGATCCGACCCTCGGCCGCGCCCATCGCCTCGATCCGCGATTGCAGCGCGCGAAGCTCCCCGGCCTTGTCGCGCAGGAAGGCCTCGTATTCCCCGACCGATGCCCGCGGGTTGTCGTGCCCGAAATCCCAGGCGAGAGTTTTCAGCAGCTCGGTCGACAGCCGTAGTTCGTGCGTCACATCGGGCGAGGGGACGGGCACCCTGGGCGGGCGGCAGGCTTCGATCTGCGCGTCCGTCAGCCCCAGCGCGCGGGCGTAGTCGCGCACGGTCGAGTAGCGGGGATTCGGCGTCTTCCCCGTTTCCAGCTTGCTGACGTCGCCCTTGCGATTCTTGTCAGCCCCGAAAACCTCGGCCGCGAGCGCATCCAGCGACCACTGCCGCGCCTCTCGCGCCCCGCGCACCAGCGCTCCGAAACGCTGGCCGAATGTGGAGTTATCGCCGGTTTCCCCAACCATGTCCCAACCGGTCCCCAACCAATTGCAAACGCAGATGAAATGCGTTCTCCGGCCCGAGCTGGCATCACGGGGTCACCGCAACGCTGACCGGCCGGCAGCAGCTTAACCTCAAGGTGACATGAACATGAAACTCCTTGCGACGCTGCTCGCCTGCCTCCCCCCGCATCTCTGCCATCGCTGCGCCTACGCCACCCTTGCCGGGGTCTATGCGGGCGCCTCGCTCGACCTCCTGCACGGAGGCGCCGTTTATGGCGGGGCGGTGATCGCCTATGCGGTGCTGGCGCTGCGCTGATCCCTCCGGCGGGGCGTCTGACCGCGCCCCGCTGGCCCCGGGCCGCCCCGCATGGCATAGCGGGGCAGGCAATCCGGAACCCAGAATGCTCTACCATCAGGTCATGCCCGATCCCGAGACCGACCAGATCGTCTTCGTGCATATCCGCAAGACGGCCGGAACCGCGCTCGCCTCGGTGCTGTTCGACGCGCTCGGCGCCCATCCGCCGCACCGGACCCATTGGGGCTCGGCCGAGCGGGCGGAGACCGGGGTGCTGGCGATCCATGGACCCCTGCGCCGCGCGGCGATCAATCTGGGGGAGGAGGCGGCGATCCTGGCGCGCCGCGTCGCGGGGCGGCCCGTGCATCTGGCGGAAGATCAGGCCTTCTTCGCGGCGCATATGATCCTGGGGACGGAGCCGCCCTCGCCCCGGCCCAAACATTACATCACCGTGGTGCGCGATCCCGCCGACCGCTTCGTGTCGGACCACGCCTTCATGGCGAAGAAGCGGGACCGGGCGCGATCGGATTGCCTGGATCACGGCCTCTATGACCTGGACCTGCCGGACTTCGTCGCGGCCCTCGAAAAATCCCCGGAAAAATATCAGCACGATTACCAGTGCCGGCAGCTCGCCGGCGGGCGCCCCGATCCGGCCGAGGCCTGCCGTGCGGTGGACGAACGCCTGTGGCTCGCGGCCGCCGTGCCGGACCTGCCGGCGTTCATGGAGCGCATCGGCGCGGCGGTGGGGCTGCGTCTCGCGCCCCTGCCGGTGACGCGGGCGACAAGGGGGCGGGCGGGGCTCTCGGACCTCGCCCCGGAGCTGGTGGCGCGCATCCGCGCGCTCAATCCCGGCGACGCCGCGCTGGTCGCGCATGTGACCGAAGAGTTTCACGCCTTGTGAACCTTGTTGCGGGCAGGCTATAGCGTCGGGCGAATATGAGAATTCAAGGTTCGCGCGGAGGGTGGCGACGCAGGCGATGCTGGTTATCACGGACACTCAGACGCTCGCCGCGTTCTGCGCGAGATGCGCCGAACATCCCTATGTGACCGTCGACACCGAGTTCCTGAGGGAACGGACCTATTGGCCGCAGCTCTGCCTCGCGCAGGTGGCCTATCCGGGCGACGACGACTGCGGCGCGCTGATCGACCCGATCGCCGGCCCGGACATGGACCTGACCCCGCTGTTCGACCTGATGAAGAACAGGTCCGTGGTGAAGGTGTTTCACGCCGCCCGCCAGGATCTGGAGATCTTCTGGAAGCTCGGCGATCTGATCCCCACGCCGCTGTTCGACACCCAGGTCGCGGCCATGGTCTGCGGCTATGGCGATCAGGTGGGTTATGAAACCCTGGTCCGCAAGATCTGCAAGGAAGGGCTCGACAAGTCGTCGCGCTTCACCGACTGGGCCCGCCGGCCGCTGTCGGAGAAGCAGCTCGATTACGCGCTCGCCGACGTGACCTTCCTGCGCCAGATCTACGAGGTGCTCGACGCCCGTCTCAGCCGCACCGGCCGCACGGCCTGGGTGGCCGAGGAGATGGCGGTGCTGACCAACCCCGACACCTATCGCAACGAGCCGACCGAGGCGTGGAAGCGGCTGAAGACCCGGTCTTCCTCGCCGCGCTTCCTCGCCGTGGCCGCCGCGCTCGCCGAATGGCGGGAGCGGCGGGCGCAGGAGAAGGACGTGCCGCGTTCGCGCCTGCTGAAGGACGACGCGCTGCTGGAGGTGGCCTCGGCCCGCCCGGCGAATGTCGACGAGCTGTCGCGCCTGCGCCTCTTGCAGCGCGAAGGCCGCAAGGGCGACGTGGCCTCCGAGATCCTCGAGGCGGTGCGCAAGGGCATGGAGACGCCCGAGGACGAGGCCCCGCCCAAGGAGGCGCCGCGCCCGACCCGCAAGGCCTCCGAAGCGCTGGTCGACCTGCTCAAGGTTCTGCTCAAGAGCCGGGCGGAGGATCTGGGGGTTGCGCCGAAGCTGCTCGCCTCATCCGAAGAGCTGACCGCCATCGCGGCGGAGGACGACCCCAAGGTGCCGGCGCTGTCCGGCTGGCGCCGGGCGGCGTTCGGCGAACTGGCGCTGCAGCTCAAGCGCGGCGAGATCGCGCTGAGCGCTCATGGCGCGGGCGTGGAGATCGTCGAGTTCGACGACTGACGCGGGCGGCCTGAGCCCCTTCTGAAATGCGAAAAGCCGCCGGGGACCCCGGCGGCTTTTGGCATGTCGGAAGGGGCGGCCCGGTCAGGGGGCGAGACGCACCGCGGCGACGGAGCCGGCGGCGTAGACCCTGAGGCCGACCACGCCGGCGAGCTCGGAGGTCGACACGGTGCGGTCGGCGCGGATGCGGCGCTGGGCGGGCGTCCCTTCCGGCATCGTCGCGCCGCCGTTCAGCTCGGGCGGGGCGGCGACGAAATCGAATTCCAGGAAGCCGTCGGGGGTGGGCCCGGCGCCCCGCGGAACCAGCGCCGCCTGGAACCAGCCCTGGGTCGCGGCGGCGCCATGGGCGGTCAGCAGCCGGCCGTTGCGCATCCGCCCGACCTCCAGCGAGGCGACCTCGGCCACCGGGCGCAGGACCGCGTCGGCGATCACCTCGGGGGTCTCGGGCTTGGCCTTCTGGCTGGGCTCGAGCACGGTGAAGCCGACATCGGGGGTGTTGTCGGCGATGGTCTCGCACCCGGCGAGCGCAAGCGTGGCGAGCCCCGCGATCAGGCCTCCGGACAGCGCCCCGATCCGCCGACGCCCGGCCGCGTTCTGCCGGCACTGCTGGCTATGTCGCGCGATGATCATCCGGATTCTCCCCCGTCGTTCCCCATGCCGCCCGCCCCGGGCGCGCCCGGGGCGGGCGGAAACGGAGGCGTGCGACGCGGCCGGCATCACGCCACAGGCCGCGCCGAAAGGGAAGAGGGGCTGGGCGCGTCGTTTTCGGGGGGCTGGATCCCGTCGCAGCGCTTGCGGCCGGCGCCGGCCCGGACTAGGTGAACGCCTCAGAAGGAGCCTGCCATGCCCGCCGCCGTCGCCCCGCCCGCCGCCTTCGAGGACATCGTCGCCGACTTCGAGTTCCTGGAGGACTGGGAAGACCGCTACGGCTATGTCATCGAACTCGGCAAGAAGATGCCGCCGATGCCCGACGCGCTCAAGGGGCCGGAGACCAAGGTGGACGGCTGCGCCTCCCAGGTGTGGATCGCGCCGAAGCTGGGGCCGTCCGGCGAGCTGGGCTTCATCGGCGACAGCGACGCGCTGATCGTGCGCGGGCTGATCGCGGTTCTGCACGTGCTGATGGCCGACCGGCCGGCGGCGGAGATCCTCGCCACCGACGCGCAGGCGCAGTTCGCGCGGCTCGGGCTCGACCAGGCGCTGTCGGCGCAGCGCTCCAACGGGCTGCGCGCGATGATCGGGCGGCTGCGCGATCTCGCCTCCGCGCAGGTCGCGCAGGGTTGACCGAAGGGCCCATGCGTCGCCAATGGTCCGTAGTTTCGTCGGGTTTGGCCTCGCGCCGCCCGGCATCCGCCCCTAGATTGGCCCTGAACGATGGGCGACGGCAGAGAAGGGCGCTCCATGGCCGATGAAGACGACGATATCGTCCTGAGCGAGCTCGACGACGACGAGCTGGTCACGCAGATGCACGACGACCTCTATGACGGTCTCAAGGATGAGATCGCCGAGGGCGTCAAGATCCTGCTGGATCGCGGCTGGACGCCCTACCGGACCCTGACCGAGGCGCTGGTCGCGGGCATGAAGGTGGTGGGCGACGATTTCCGCGACGGGATCCTGTTCGTGCCCGAGGTGCTGCTGGCGGCGAACGCCATGAAGACCGGCATGAACATCCTGCGCCCGCTGCTGGCCGAGACCGGGGCCCCCAAGATGGGGACCATGGTGATCGGCACGGTGAAGGGCGACATCCACGACATCGGCAAGAACCTGGTGTCGATGATGATGGAGGGCGCGGGCTTCGACGTGGTCGATCTCGGGATCAACAACGCCGCCGAGGCCTATATCGAGGCGCTGGAGCGGGAAGACGCGCAGATCCTCGGCATGTCGGCGCTGCTGACCACGACCATGCCCTACATGAAGGTCGTGATCGACACGCTGAAGGCCAAGGGCACGCGCGACAACTACATCGTGCTGGTCGGCGGCGCGCCGCTGAACGAGGAGTTCGGCAAGGCGATCGGCGCCGACGCCTATTGCCGCGACGCCGCCGTGGCGGTGGAGACGGCGAAGACCCTGGTCGCGGCCCGCAAGCACAACCAGGTCTCCGCCGGCTGAAGACCGGGCTCGGGCCGCCTCCGCATCGGATGCCATGACCCGCGATCCTGACCCCCGCCATGCTGATCCACGCGATCCGGCGCGCCCCGTCCGAAAGGGCGGCGCGCGCGCGCGTTCGGCGGCGCGGGACGCGGTCCGGGACGCCGCGGCGGCGCGCCTGCCAGAGGATGAGGCCCTGACCGGGCAAGGGTTCGACGCGCCCGCCGCAGCCCCCGGCGGGGCTTCGCTGATCGCCTGCGGGGCGCTGGCGCATGAGATCCTGGCGGTGATCGGGGCCAATGGATGGACCCATCTGCGCCTGCGCTGCCTGCCCGCCAAGCTGCATCTGCGCCCGGACCTGATCCCCGACGCGGTGGAGGCCACCGTGGCCGAGGAGCGGGCGGCAGGGCGCGAGCCCTTCGTGGTCTACGCCGATTGCGGCACCGGCGGCCTCTTGCAGGCCCGTTGCGACCGGCTGGGGGTGGAGATGATTCCCGGCCCCCATTGCTACAGCTTCTTCGACGGCAACGAGATCTTCGCGGCGCGCGGCGACGGCGAAATGACGTCCTTCTACCTGACCGATTTCCTGGTCCGGCAGTTCGACGCCTTCGTCTGGCGGCCGATGGGGCTCGACCGGCATCCGGAGCTGCGCGACATGCTGTTCGGGAATTACGAGCGGCTGATCCACCTCGCCCAGGTCGAGGACCCGGAGCTGGAGCGGCTCGGCCGCGAAGCCGCGGCGCGGCTCGGCCTTCTGCACGAGCGGCGCCTCACCGGCTACGGCGATCTCCCTGGGTTCCTGGCGCGCGCCGCCCGGTCGGCTTCGAACTGAGCGGCGCGCATTGGGTCAGGCCGGGACAGCGCGCTTCGGCGCGCGAGGCGCGCATCCGCCCCAGACGGCGCGCGGCTTCATCCCGTTTCGGGTCGATCACGACGACGCCCACACCGGCGACCGCCCCCCCAAGAAGGCGGTCGTCGCCACGCCGTCGTGACAGGGGGTCATGTCCCGTGCGGGGACGTCCCGGCCTGCTCCGTCCCGGTCAGTCCTTGACCAGGCGAAGGTTGGGCCGACCGCGGCGCGGGGCCGACGGGTCGGTGTCGCGGGGGGCCGAGGCGTTGCCCTCGATCGCCGTCAGCTGGGGGCGGCGATCCGCCGCGACCGGCTGGGGGGCGTGAACGAAGCCCGCGCCGGCGCCCGGTTCGGCGAAGCCGCCCGACCCGGGGCCGCGGCCGCGGGATTTCGAACCGCCCTCCGGCGCGCGCCGGGCGCCCAGCGGGTTGGCGGTCATCCGCGCCGACCCATCCTGCGCCGCCAGGCTCGGGTCGATCTCGATCGGGGTCAGGCGGCTGCCGAGGCTGCGCAGGCGCAGCGGCGGCTGCGGCCGGCTGCGGCGGTCCACCGCGTCGAGGTTCACGCAGCCCATCACCCGGGCGAGATCGCCCAGTTCCGAGCGCAGCGGCAGCAGCAATGCTTCGCCAGCCCAGTCGGTCCCGGACCCGTCCAGCGCCCGGAGCCGCATCACCCCCACGCCAGGCGCACGCAGCACCCGGCGGGCGAGGTCGCCCAGCTCCATCTCATGGCCCTGCGCCATCACCGCCTCGGCGACGCAGCCGCGCGCCTCCATCCCCAGCCATTCGCACAGCTTGGTGCCGGCGAGGCGGAACCGCATCTGGCCGTCGTCGCGGGCTTCGAGGATGAACATGGTTTCGAGCGACCCGGAAATCCGGCGCGGATCGACCTCCGACCGGCCGGGCGCATCACGCCCCGCGCGGAGTTCGTTCCAGTAGCGGTAGAGAGCCTGAGTGTTCGGGTTTTCCATGACGCTATCGATTTTCCGATAATTTCGTATCATTTTCGTTTAACCCCTTCCAGTGCCTTGCGCGCGCCTCTCGGCACGCGGGCTCTTGCCCCGCTGGGATCCGGCCTCCCCCCTGGGGAGATGGCCGCGACGCCCCCGCCGCGGCGACCGGACCCGTTCGCTTCAACGAAACTTTTACCCAAACCTGCGGAAATACCGAGCGGGGTTTGGGTTAATGACTCGGTAATCATCGTTAACACCCCCGGCCTATGCGGATGACCCCGCCCGGTCCCGTTCGGCGCGCCGCGATTGCCCAGCCGGCGGGCGGTCGTTATGGTCCGGGCCGCGTCGTCAGGCGCGTGACGTCCAGGGGGGGCGGCGCGCCCGAGAACCGCAGGAGGGCCGCGCAGGTGCAGAGCATGACCGGATTCGCAGGCCTCGACGGCGGCGACGGGCGCGCGACCTGGCGGTGGGAGCTGCGCTCGGTCAACGGCCGCGGGCTCGACCTGCGCTGGAAGGGCCCGGAGGGGCGCGACGCGGTGGAGAAGGCGATGCGCGCCGCCGTCGCCGCGCGGTTCGGCCGGGGGTCGTTATCCATTTCCCTCAAGGTTTCGCGCGAAGCGGGCGCGCCGTCGATGCGGATCAACCACGACGCGCTGGCGGCGCTGCTGGCCGCGGCGGCGGCGGCGGCCGACGCGGTCCGCGCCGCGGGGC